>DASXUJ010000057.1 GCA_036504895.1 Syntrophorhabdaceae bacterium | reverse complement strand
CGAAAGGTCGTCGTCGGCCATTAAATCCCCTGGTGTCCCATCATTACATCCCGAAGGTTCGCGCCCCGCAGGTCGGCCCCGGAAAGGGGGGCGACGGTCAGATGGCAGCCGGGGTATTCTTTTATGGAGATCAGTTTCTTGAGATCGCCCTCATTGAATGCCCACGGGACGCCGGCCGGAAATAAGACGGCAGCGGCGGCGAAGGAGAGGGCGAGGACGGGCCTTGCAGCTTTCATGAGAACCTCCCGGAAATCGATTCTCCAATTCTACCCGATTCCGGGAGGTAAGTCATCCGGAAAAAGAGGAGCGGAGCAGGGAGAAGATGGTTACCTATTTCAGCCGCTTGAGGGAAGCGGAAATAAAGGCAGGCAGGTCGTCCGGGCTCCGGCTCGAAATGAGGTTGCCGTCCTCTACGAGCTCCCGATCGATGAACTCCGCCCCCGCGTTGACGATGTCCTGGGCTACCGATCTCCATCCCGTGATCTTACGGCCGGAAAGGACTTTAGCGGAAATAAGGAGTTGTGGTCCGTGACAGATGACGAATACGGGTTTTCCGCTGTCGACGAACTCTTTCGTGAAGGCAACCGGCTCATGAAAGCCGCGGAGCTTGTCCGGGGAATAGCCCCCCGGTATGAGAAGGGCATCGAAGTCGGAGACGGAGACCTCCTCCACCGCTTTGTCCACAACCACGGGCGTGCCCTTGGCCTTGCCCTTCACCGTGGCACCCGCGCTAAGGCCGATATGGATAAGCGCATGCCCCGCCTCTTTAAATGCGCGGGCAGGCTCCGTATACTCGGAATCCTCAAACATGTCGGCAATGATCACCGCAATCTTCGCCATAGCACACCTCCGGCTAAATCGTATTTCTACGTGGAAATTAAGCAGGTCCGTGAGCGGTGTCAAGGCGAGGGGCGGGGAGAATGGCGCGGCCTGATCACTCAACATCCGGCCCTATTCCTGACGGGTGCCGGATCACAACCATAGGGAATAATTAAATATTATATACTTCTACCGGTAAACAAGAATTGTCGGAAAATTAATAATACTTGACAATAGCATCAATATATCTTGATATATTGATATGACTTTTGATGCCTGTATCGATATCGCCAAGGCCCTCGCGGATCAGACCAGACTGCGGATTTTCGCTCTCCTTGAAGGAATCGAGCTTTCGGTAAAAGAGATCACCGAGGTGATAGGCTCCGGGCAATCGGGGATGTCGAGACATCTCGGGATACTCGCCGGGTGCGGTATTCTCGAGTGCAGGAAAGACGGGCTCTGGTCCTTCTATATCACCGTAAAAACCGGTGGAGTAAGAGAGATGGTACAGCCCTATCTGAAGGTTCTTCTTGAATCCGATGAGACGAAGATTGACCGGGCGAAGGGGCACGAGATGATCGCGCGGCGTTCGAAAAAGACGCTCGGCTATTTCAACGCGGTCGCACGCGACTGGAACACTCACCGTTACGATATTCTCGGCGGCTTCGATCTCGACCGGGAGATACTTAAATATATCGGGAACGGTCCTGTCGCCGATATCGGATGCGGAAATGGCACGCTCGCGGAGATGATGCTTCAAAAAGGACTGAGCGTCATCGGGGTTGACGCCTCGCCGAAAATGATCGACGCCGCGCGAAAACGCGCGCAGGGTTCTGCCGTGCCTGGTGATTTCCGTATCGGTGAATGCGAACACCTTCCTCTGCGCGACAATGAGGTGTCCACGGTACTTGCCGTGCTTGTTCTCCATCATCTTTCAGATCCCGGGCGCGCCCTTTCTGAATTTGCCCGTGTATTAAAAAAAGAGGGCAAAGTGATAATTGCCGATCTCGACGCGCATAATAGCGAAAAACTCCGCAATGAGCAGCATGACCTGCGACTGGGGCTTTCGAAGAAAGAACTCGCGTCATGGCTTTCTCATGCCGGATTTTCATTCTGCGAGGATACACAGTTCAAACTTGCAAACGGTCTTGCCCTCGTGGTTTCGACAGCGATTAAATAAATTCAGTCTAAAGGAGAATATAATGAAAACAAAAGAACTTGACCTTTCACTCCCATATAAGGTGAAGGACATCGGGCTCGCGGAACTCGGGAGAAAACAACTTGTACTCGCTGAAAATGAAATGCCCGGACTCATGGCCGCGCGCGAAAAATACGGGAAAGAAAAACCCTTCAAGGGGCTCAAGATAGCGGGCTCGCTTCACATGACTATCGAGACCGCAATGCTTATCGAAACTCTCTTTGCCCTCGGCGCCGATATCCGCTGGGCGTCGTGCAATATCTTTTCTACCCAGGACGAGGCCGCTGCCGCGATTGCTGCCGCGGGTACCGCAAAAGTGTTTGCATGGAAGGGCGAATCGCTCGAGGACTACTGGTGGTGCACCGAGCAGATGCTCACATGGCCCGATGGCTCAGGCCCTGATATGATCGTCGATGACGGCGGGGACGCGACGCTCATGATTCATGAAGGGGCCAAGGCTGAAAAGGATCCGGCCGTCCTCTCGAAGAAATTTGACAACAAGGAATTCCAGATCATCATGGATCGTCTTGCCGATTCGTATGAACTCAATAAAACCAAGTGGACGAATATCGCGAAGAAGGTCAAGGGCGTGTCCGAGGAGACGACCACCGGCGTTCACCGCCTCTATCAGCTTCAGGATCGTGGAGAGCTTCTCTTCCCGGCAATCAACGTGAACGACTCGGTGACGAAATCGAAGTTCGACAACCTCTACGGCTGCCGTGAATCCCTGATTGACGGGATCAAGCGCGCGACGGACATCATGATTGCGGGCAAGACCTGCGTTATCGCCGGATACGGTGATGTCGGCAAGGGCTGCGCACAGGCGCTGCGCGGTATGGGCGCGACCGTGCTCGTCACCGAGATTGATCCTATCTGCGCGCTCCAGGCTGCGATGGAAGGATACCGTGTGGTTACCATGGAAGATGCGGCTCCTGTCGCGGATATTTTCGTGACCGCAACGGGTTGCGAGCATGTGATCACCGGTACACACATGGAGATGATGAAACATCAGGCGATCATCTGCAACATCGGTCACTTCGACAGTGAGATCGAGATGAGCTACCTTGAAAACAACTCAAAGTGCACACGTGAAAATGTGAAGCCTCAGGTCGATAAATGGACCGTCAACTCAGGCCGCACGATCGTGGTGCTCGCCGAAGGGCGTCTCGTGAACCTCGGCTGCGCGACAGGTCATCCATCGTTCGTGATGTCGAACTCATTCACGAACCAGACCCTTGCGCAGATCATGCTTTCGAAGGGCGGGCTTGAAACAAAAGTCTATGTTCTTCCGAAGTCACTCGATGAGGAAGTCGCACGACTCCATCTTTCACGGGTCAATGCGAAACTTACCACTCTTACGAAGAAACAGGCCGATTATCTCGGTATAGAGATCGAGGGACCCTACAAGGCTGATCATTATAGATATTAAAATCTATTATTGATTTTTGGGAAGGTTATTAAGAAAGCTCGCTGTTCTCGATGCACGGCCGTCCATCATGATACGAAATGATGGCCGGCCGGAGATATCTGTTGTGCCAAATTATGCGTCTTGTCAGTCCGCAGAAAGGGTTGGAATCTCTTCCGGCCTTTTCTGCGTGAGGGTCATAGGCGTCCTGTCTCATGGGAATTCGGCCCGTCCCCTTTCGGTCGATAACCAATGTAAGGTATTTCCGGCGATGGGACTGAAGAAAGGATATCTCCTTCAGGGTGTCTTCCCTATTATTGCCCTTGCCGCCAAAGCGGTAACTATCCCATAGGGTAGATTCACCAGCAACAGGTAAGCTGTGAAAATCGGCCCACCCTGGTTCAGTCCGAAAAGCCCCGCGCCTCTCATGGGCAGGAAGATCAGGTACAGCGCCAGCACCGGGGCGAGGAAGTAGAGAAGACCGAAGAGGTAGAGCCGCTTCCAGGCGGTCTTAACAAAAACTCCGAATAGAATGCCCCATAATCCTCCCCAGAACAGGGGCCTGTAAAGATCAGGCGGTTTCATGGATATGGGCGCCTTTACCCCGAATTGCGCGCTAATCCCGGACTCAAACAGGACGCGGCCGAAAAGGACTACGGCCAGTGCACCTATAACCCCCGCTACGAAACAGATTGCCAACCGCTGCAGCATGGTCAAACCTTTTTCGTCCATGGTCAAGCCCTCCTTAGTGGAATATAAGGCATTTGATTACGCTCGCGCAGGAGTATTTACAAGAAATCAAGCGAAGAAAGTGGCTATGGGGAAAAAGGAACATGCGGCAGCAACATGGCAGGGTTACCGATCCGACGAAGGAAGACGACCCTTGCCGCAATTCCAGCACTCGGCAAATTGCCCCTCTATCTCCTCGCCACAAGAATCACATTTCCAGGAAGGCAGCTCTTTTTCCGAGAGCGCCTCGTCAACGATGCGTTGTGCCTCCGGAAAATCCTCATCATCGACGCAAAGCTGAGGCCAGCATTCGATGGGCGGAATTTCACCGATTCCCGCAAGGAGAAACTCATTTTTCGTCCAGCACCTGATCCCGTGTTCCTCCAGAATATTCTGAAATATACTCACAAGGGCGATATTAGATGCACTGTAGACCGTTTTCATCTCACGTCCCCTTTCTTGCTTTTCCCCGATGGATCCAGCACCCGGCGAATCGCCTCTGCCATCTCGCGTTTGGCAATCGGCTTCATGAGGAACCCGCTGATCCCTGCCTTCTTCGCTATTTCAGGGGAGACGGCATCGCTGTGGCCCGTGCAGAGGATAATGGGAATGTTCGGTCGTATCCTGAGGAGTTCTTCGGCAAGGTTGAGGCCCTGCATATCGGGCATCGTCTGGTCCGTGATCACCAGGTCGAACCGGGAAGGATTTTTGGAAAAGATTTTTAGTGCTTTTATGCTGTCCGTCATTGCGGTGACCCGGTAACCGAGTTTTTCCAGCGCTGCTTTACCCAGTTTCGCAAGGGTATTCTCATCGTCGACGAAGAGGATGCGTTCAGAGCCCCTCGGGATCTCCTCGACCTGATGCCCGGATGAGGTCCCACGTTCCACCTTGGGGAGGAGTACGTGAAAGAGGGTCCCTGTTTTCCGCGAGCTTTTGACGGATATGTCGCCCCCCAGGCTCTTCACTATCCCATAGACTACGGCGAGCCCCATGCCGGTCCCCTGGCCCGGTTTTTTGGTGGTAAAGAATGGCTCGAATATCTTCTTCACCACTTTCGCATCGATGCCTGTGCCTGTATCTTTCACGGCAAGGAGCACGTAGGCTCCCGCAGCGAGGGTGGATCCAAGGGAAGAGTCGGGTTCGACCTCAAAATCGGCGAGGGTGATGCGGAGCCGGCCGCCCCTTTCCCTCATGGCATGTGCCGCATTGGTGCAGAGATTCATTACGATTTGCTGAATCTCGGTGGGATTTGCGAAGACTATATCGGACGTGGAGGCGTTATCCACCGTGATCTGAACCGCTGCAGGCAAAGAGGCCCTGAGCAATTTTATTGTTTCGTTGACGATGGATGACACGGACACGGGACTTCTCTCATATCCGGTTTTGCGGCTGAATGCGAGGATCTGTCTTACGAGGTCACGACCCCTCAGCCCGCTCTTGAGCACGAGCCCCAGGTGTCTGCGTGACGGGACCTCAGGGGGGAGATCGTCGAGTGCCATCTCCGTAAAACCGATAATGCCTGCAAGAATGTTGTTGAAGTCATGGGCAATGCCGCCGGCCAGCGTGCCGATTGCCTCCATCTTCTGGGCCTGAAGGAGGCGCGACTCAAGTTCAGCTTTTTGCTCTTCTGCCTGCTTACGCTGGGTTATGTCTTCGACCATGGAAAGGAAGTAAAGAAAGCGGCGGTCCTTGTCATGAATCGTGCTGACCGTCGAAGACCCCCACACAATTTCGTTATCCTTCCGGATGTAGCGCTTCTCGGTACGATAGACGCGAATCTCCCCTTTCAGGAGCATATCGCTATTTCGTCTGTCCTCGGCTATATGCTCGGGATGAATGATGTCCTGGACGGCGCGGGAGGTCAGTTCCTGTTCCGTATATCCAATCATGGCGCAAAAGGCCGCATTGGACCTGATAAAACGATAGTCGGAACCCACCATGACTATGCCGACGGGGCTTTCATCGAATACCGTCCGAAAACGTTCTTCGCTTTCCCGCAATGCCGCCTCGGCTTCCTTGCGCTCTGTAATATCCTGGTTTGCGCCATAGAGCCGCAGGGTGCGTCCTGCGGCATCCCTGCTGGCTCTTATTCGAGCCAGGATCTGGCGTACCACTCCGTCCCTGCGGATAATCCGGTGCTCGTATTCGTAAAAGTACTCCCGGGCCTTGTTCAGCAGGCGGTCCTGCCTGCCTTGCCGGAAGAGCGGAATATCGTCGGGGTGTACGAACCTTGCGGAATATGCCTCCGCGGTCATCCGGTAACCTCCTTCCCGGTCCGCGGTCGTCCCATAAAATGAATAGAAGGGATCATTGAAAATGAAAGTTTCGGCCACAGGATCAAATTCCCAATAGACGATGCGGGCGAGGTCCATTGTTTGAGCTAACCGGAACTGACTCGTGCGCAAAGCCTCTTCCGCGCTCTTGCGCTCGGTGATATCCATCATGGTGCCGCGGGCGCCGGAGACCCTGTCCCCTTTCATGACGGGCCTGGTCTTTGTCCGCACCCACCGGACATGGCCTGATTTGTCGATGACTCTGTAGTCGGAAGGGTACTCAATCCCTTTCATGAGCTCGGAAAACCTGCCCGCCAGTCGGCCGCGGTCATCTTTGTGTACAAAGTCGGTAAAATGTTTTCCCACGAGATCAGCAGGCTCGTATCCCATGATGTCCGTAATAACCGGACTGATATAGGTAATCGTGCCCCGGTCGTCGAGCTCATAGATGACATCACTGATAGTTTCCGTCAGACTGCGGTATTTTTCCTCGCTCTCTTTGAGCAAAGACTCCGCCCGCGTGCGGTCTGTGACGTCACGGACAATTCCGGCTATCCCGACAGTCTTACCGGCCAGAATTACAGGGGATTTGTAAGTCTCATAGAACCTCTCCCCGACGGGCTCTATAGTGACGACGAGCCTCTTCTCACGAATGGCCAACCTGTCGCTCTCCCGGCACGTTGCAGCGGCCTCCGGGGGCATAAGATCACCATCGGTCCTGCCCAGGATGTCCTCCTCATCGCGACCGAAGAATCGCACAATTGAGGAGTTGACCAGCTGGTACCGCAGATCGAGATCCTTCAGGAAAAAAAAGTCAGGACCGGCGTCAATGAGCAGCCGGAGTTGTGGGGGGGATAATCTCAGTCCCTCCTCTCCCCCTGCGCGCCCGGTCCCCGATCGTTCCAGTTCCCGAATTCTCTTTCTTAGGGTCGATATCTCTTCTATTAGCTCTGAGTTCGTCCTTGACGAATCATTCATAACCTGTAGTGGTGATAAATAAGGGTAAACTGATTAGAACATGGAAAGATACTATTGCCTGTATGCAGAAATGTCAATCGGCCGGCTTTCCGTGTGTTATGTCCCCACGGGGGTCAGCCTTGACTGAGATAAACTGTCGGACATTAAATGTGAATTAACCCGTGTCGATGGTTAAAGCGAACAGCTTTGCATTGATTCACACCTTACCGTTCTATTCCGTATTCCGTCCACCTTGCCCTTATCTTCTCCAACACGCTCTCTGTCAGCTTTATCTCTGTCAGCTTCTCCTTCCACTCGTACGGTATTGTGGCATTCAGTATGATCCGGGAGGTTATGGACTTGTCGCTGCCCGGCTCCAGGGCGGGGTCGAGGGGGGTCGCCCTGCCGCGATTGATGATCTGGGTTCCCCGGGCCGGATTGAACCTGGCGCCCAGGGCCCACCATACGCGGCTCAAGTCGTCGGCTGCGATATCGTGGTCTACTATTATGATGCCCTTACAGCAGTAGGAGGCCGTGTTGGTGGCGACTATCGCCTGAGCTACCTGTTCCGCATGACCCGGATACAACTGCTCCACACTTACAATCGTCCAGAACCTTCCTGCCGCCTCGGGGGGCATGTAGACGGACTTGATCCCCGGGATCTCCATCCTCGTGAGTTCCGTCCATAACGTGGCGCTTTGCGTGAAAGAGAGGAGCATATGCACGTCCGTGACCGGCCTTCCCGCGCTTGTCTCCCAAAGGACGGGATTATTCCTGTGATAGATACGCTTTACTTCGAGAGCCGGCTTGGGAATCGGCTTTAGGATCTCATCAGTATAATAGCCGATAAACTCGCCGAAGGGCCCTTCCTCTCTCAGACGCTCCGGGTCGATCTCTCCCTCAAGCACGATTTCCGCATCGGCCGGAATGGGAAGGCCGCTGAGACGGCCCCTGACGATATTTACCGGCGCCCCCCTGAGGGACCCCACCACGTCGTATTCGCTTGCCCCGGCCACCATGGCGGCCCCCCCAAGGAGAAGCAGGGGGTCTCCTCCGATGATGGCGGCTGCTGGCATCTTCCGGCCCATCTTCCGGTACTTTTCAAGTATCACGCCGCCCCTTTTCCCCTTCAGGATCTGAACGCCTACCGTTTTTGAGTCGAGCACCTGCATTCTGTAGGTGCCAAGGTTGACGGCGCCGGTCTCCGGGTCCTCCATCACGAGAAAAACCGTGGTGCCGAAGTAGCGTCCGCCGTCCAGCTCGTAGAATCTGGGCGAGGGGAAGGCCAGGACATCGGCCTTTTCCCCGTCGAGGATATTCTCGAAGATGGGGCCTTCCTCCCGTTCCTGCGCGGGCACGAGGTCCTGTACGGCCATATTCACCCACGCCCCCGAAAGCTCTACCATGGAAAGGCCGGGGCCTTTGCCGAGCATGAGGCCCAGCCTTTGGGTGGTAGCGAAGGCGCCCATGAAGAGCGGGCTCTCATACCCCTTCACGTGTTCGAATAAGAGGGCCGGACCTCCTTTCTCTTCGACAAGTTTAGAGATGTGGGAAACCTCGAGGTCCCAATCCACCTCGGTCCTTATCCTCCGGAGTTGTCCCTCCTTCTCGCACAGATCGATGAAATCCCTCAAATCCATCTGTTTCTCCCTCCCGAAAAAATGAGATAACCGATGTATTCCGACTCCGGACTATAATTCGATTATACCAGACAGAAATGTCTCTGACTATCGGAAGTTACTGTTATTCCATCATAATTTGTTATGGTGCAGAAGCTTTACTTGTAGCGCGATCCGAAAAGACTGCGAAGATGGTGAGCGAGATCATGGGGCGGGCGCCGAACAGGGTGCAGGGGCCGGACAGATTCACAGGGCGATCCGGCAGCTCGACCAGGTGATCCTTATCCTCTGTGGCCAACCCATTTGAGATATTTTGTTCTATAACCGGTAATCTGTTTATGCCACCACATATGAGCCGGTTCCCACGGCAACGAGCTCGTCGAGGTCGTTATGGAGCTCGATCCTGGTCACGGCAACCTTGTTTCCCGTTCTCAGCGTATAGCCCGTGGAGACGAAGCGTTTCCCTGTGCCGGGGCGGAGGAAATCGACACGAAGGTCGATGGTGCTCAGTCTTCCGAACCTGGCGAGCTTCGTCTCCAGGGCCGCTCCCGGCATCTTTTTCTGGATGCCCATAAAGGCCGCCAGGCCGCCGGTGACGTCGATTACCGAAGAAATGACCCCTCCGTGGAGGGTACCGCGCAGGTAATTTCCGATCAGCTCTTCCCTCATCCCGAATGCAACCTTTACGGTGTCATAACCGATCGTATCGACTTTCAAACCGAGGACTTGATTGAACGGGATCTTGCGGTCGAATATGTCGTTAATGGCCGCAAACAGGACATCATCGTGGTTCTTCTCCATTATTCCTCCCCGGCGCCGACAGGCCCCTTTTTGAACTGCTGAATAATACCTTTCCATGGGAATAAACTGCAACGGGTTTTTCTCTTTTTGCCGGATAAGCGAAGGACCTCCTTTTTTTCCACTGAAGACGTATATTAGAGATGGGGGAAAAGGAGGCCAATGTCATGGCTAAGAGGAGGTTCGCCGGGATCATCCTTGTTGTAGCGGCTGTCATCCTGCTGGTCCTCGCCGCGAGCAGTGTCGTTCTCCTGAAATATGGGAACCGGATGATCAAGGGAGAGCTCGAGCGAAGGCTCGGAAAGGCATTTTCGATCGACCGTATCGACCTTACATGGGGCCATGTAAAGGCGACGGGCATAAAAATGAAGAACAGGGAAGGCAAAGATACAGTGCGGATAGACAGCCTCTCGGCGAGGGCCGATTTTCTGCAATTCCTCCGGAAGGAATATGTCATTTCCAATCTGACCCTTAAAGGGGTCCATGTGCGGGTGGAGACGGACCGCAGCGGCGTCCTGATAAGCCCCGCTCTTCCTCCGGGGATCACCCGGGAAGGTCGGGGAGGGAAAGGAGAATCTGAGATCAGCGCTGCCAACCCTCTCTCCATCACCCGTTTGCATATCGAGGAGGGGGAGATCGATTATCTCGACCGGAAGACGGCCCCTACGCCGGTACTCACCAGGGTCAGGGACATCAGACTCGAGGCGAAAGACATTGCCCTTCCTTTTCCGGATGCCTTTACGACCTATGAATTAACAGGGAATATAGTGGGCAACTCAGGGATGGGCGCGGTGAAGAGCAATGGAAAAATTAAAATGAAAACCAAGGACTTGGAGGCCAAAGGCGAGGTAAGGCACCTCGATATCACAAACTTCAAGGCCTATTTTCAAAAGAACTCGAATGTCAACATTACGAGGGGTTTCCTTGATGTAGACATCAGTATGAAGATCGTCTCACGGAAGCTACACGCGCCGGGCAGGGCGGTGCTCAAAGACCTCGATTTTTCGAGCCGCCCGGGGGTGACAAACCAATTCATGGGAGTGCCGCTCTCCAAGGTCGTGGCATTTCTAAAGAAGAGCAGCAACCGGATACCGATAGATTTTACCCTTACGGGCGATCTTGACAACCCTAAAGTGAATATCAGGGATAACTTTATCAATACCCTCTCCCAGGGCCTGGCCGGCACACTCGGACTCTCTCTTAAGGATATAGGACAGTCTCTTGTGGACGTGGGATCAGGGGGAGCTAAAGGCCTTGGATTGAATATAGAGGAGATAGAAAAGGGTTTGAAGAACATTTTTACGAAATGAGGGGAAGGGTACCTTTCGCGGAAAACTCGTTTTTATCCAAAATGGATTATGATATAACCTATCCATTACTGTTTCACGAATGATGGAAGGGAGGAGAGGCGTTATGAGGGGGAAGGTCGGATATGCGTTTTTGGGAGGGGCAGTTCTTTTATTATGCGGATTTTCGGCATGGGCCCAGGAGAGGAGCCAGTTGGCAGACCTTCTCACCACAACGCCGTGGTGTTCTTTTAAATATAATAAAACAACGGGCTACAGCAGCACGACCCGCTATCAGTTTTTCAGGGACGGGAGGTATACTACCGGTGCGAAAAATGAGGGCCATTCGAGCGGGGTTGCCGGGAATTTCTCGAGCCAGCGGAACAGGACATCGGGCGGCAATTGGCAGCTCAAGGGCAATGCCCTTTTTGTGACGGCGAACGGAGTAATGCAGGAGCCGGTCTATCTCTCCGTCAAACAGAATAGTAATGGAATGCCCATCATAATCGCCGATGGCGTCGAATTCGTTCCGTGCCAATAAGGAGGGCGTATGTTCTTGAAGGACGGGAGATCACCGCACCCTCATTGAACGAATTTTTACGATCCCATGAGACGGCGGAGGCAAGGGGCATTATGAACCAGGACCAATACGTGCACGGGTATTCACAACGGGAGCGGGAGAGGCTGCATGATCAGGCATCGACCCTCACGGAACTCCTCCATGGCGATACCTTTTACCCCCGGGGCGCCAGGGTCCTCGAAGCAGGATGCGGTGTGGGGGCACAAACAATGATCCTCGCGAAAAAAAGCCCCGGGGCCGAATTCATTTCAATCGATATCTCTCCCCGATCACTTGAAAAAGCGGCCGCCCTGGCGGAAAGAGAAGGTCTTCCCAATGTCCGGTTCGAGACTGGGGACATCTATAACCTGAATTTTGACGAAGAGAGTTTCGACCATATCTTCGTCTGTTTTGTCCTGGAGCACCTTTCCCGGCCCCTGGAGGCCCTCATGAGCCTGAGAAAGGTTCTAAAGCCCGAAGGGTCCATTACGGTGATCGAAGGGGACCACGGCTCTGCCTATTTTTATCCCGAAAGCGAAAAAGCAGGCAAAACGATTGAATGTCTTATAAGAATACAGGCGGGAACAGGGGGAAATTCACTTATAGGCAGGCAACTATACCCGCTCCTGGCACACGCCGGTTTTACCGAAATCAAGGTGTCCCCCAGGGTGGTGTACGTTGATTCAAGCATGCCGGGGCTGGTGGAAGGGTTTACGAAGAATACCTTTATCGCCATGGTGGAAGGGGTGAAGGAGCAGGCCCTGGGGCTCGGCATGATCGATAAGGCCGCGTGGGAAGAGGGCATAGAAGAACTCAAAAAGACTGCCGGAAATGACGGAACATTCAGCTATACCTTTTTTAAGGGAGTGGCACGGAGGTAGGGACGATCATTTGTTCTTCATCCGCTGCCTGACCTCGTCCCTCAGCTTGTCCGCACAATCCGGGCAGAGGCCGTGGCTGAAGATGGCATCGGTATGCTTGCTCAGGTACGCCTCAAGCTGGTTCCAATACCCTTCGTCGTCCCTGATCTTCTTGCACGAGGCGCAGATGGGGATGAATCCTTTCAGGGTCTTGATTTCCGCAAGGGCCGCCTGGAGGTCCGCAATCAGCTTTTCCTGCTGTTTTTCTTTTTCCCGGAGGGCGTCTTCCGCGCGTTTTATGCGGTCCATGGCTTGAACGCGGGCGACAAGCTCCTTATTCGAGACGGGTTTGACGATGTATCCGTCCGCCCCGATCTGGAGCCCCTTTGCCTGATTGTCGGAAGAAACCTGTATCCCCGACGTGAGGATCACGAAGGTGCCTTCCAGAGAATGATCGCTTTTGATTTTCCTGCAGACCGTGTCGCCCCTCATGTCGGGGAGCATCACGTCGAGCAACACCAGGCCGGGTCGCTCGGCATAGACCGTCTCGAGGCATCCCCTGCCCGTCGCCGCCTTTACAACCGGATATCCCGCTTTTGACAGTACTGAAGCCATGAGCAGGAGAACTTCGGGATCATCGTCACATACCAGTGTTTTGATGCCGTCTGTCAAGGCCGTCCCCTTTTCTGTTCAATAGGGTCGCGGAATGCGGGCTGAACACCGGCTTACTCGTGGAGAGGCGAAGAACAAGTAAGACGAAGAGGTGGTCGCAAAAAGACCCGTCCCGAATATATCCCGGGTAGACAACTGTGCCGCAAGTGCCCTCACCCGGTATTTTATTATTTCAAAATTAAATATAATGGTGGAGGGGATGAAGGTCAAGGCTTTGACGAGAAAAAGATTTGACCTCCGGAAGAAGGTTCAAAAAAGGGGTCCCCAACGATGGATTGTGGGCCATTGGCGCAAAATACCAGAGATAGACGATTACCTTTAGCGATGGGGAAGGGTGGGGAAGAAAATATATAAAAGTGAAGAAAAAGGAGCTTCAGGGACGGCCGTAAGGCCGCCCCCTCAGTTTAATATGTGGTAATGAGCTTCTATTCTCTGTTTGCACACAGGACAGAGAGGCTCGATCAGGGTGTACTTCTTCCCCAATACGTCCACCTCTCTAAAATAGACCGCCGGTGCATCCGCGATTTCCTTTGCCGTAAACATCTTTCCGCAAGTACATCTGGGATACTCCTGGCGAACCATGGACCCCTTGAAAACATCGTCCGAAAACTCATGAACCAGCTTTTTTTCGTTGTTTGTCATGTATTTATTATAATACAATTATCCCGATTGCGCAAGGCCCTCCGGGGAGGGCCTTGGTCGGTGAGGCGGCGTGGGGGGGAAGGGCCCGTTCGAGGATAAAAAGGCGGCAGGGTCTCGTGGAACCCTGCCGCCTGAAACTTCGGGCAAACTTGCCTACCGCCCTTTACCTTTGAGGTTAGCGATGATGACGGTCCGTCTTGCATCGGGATCATTTGACGTAATGGTAATGGTACCGATCACGTTGTCGGTCGTGGTGGGGGTGAATGTGGCCGCCAGCTCGCATGACTGACCTTGCGTGAGAGTGGCCGGGCAGTCGCTGCTATCTACCGTAAAAGACGCATCGCCGCCGGGGACAATGCTTGCAATATCAAGGTCTGAAATCCCCGTATTCTTGACCCTCAGCACCTTTACCGACGGACTTCCTATGGGTATGACGCCGAAATTCGTGGTAATGGGGGTGACGGAGCTCACCGGCGCCTTGGCGTTTGCGGTGAGTCTCACGATGATCGCCGGTTTCTTCGGAGCATCGGAGGCGATGGTCAGATCGGCCGTGCGGATGCCGTAGTCCGTTGCATTAACCTGTGCGGTAAAAGTGCAGGTGGCTAATCGTTCAATGGGGGGACAGGCGGCGCCGGTCAGGGTGAATTCGCCCGCGGGGCTCACGGTGATGCTGTCCACGTTCAACGGGGCACAGTGGATGGGACCGGTATTTTTGATGGTAATTGTTTTTGCGGCAGAGGGAACACCCTCTTTCACAATGCCAAAATTGACCGTCATGGGGGAGACGGTGATAACCGGCGGAGGAATGAGGCGGTTATACGCATCATAGACGTTGATCCTTTTCTTGGTGACGGAAGGACATTTTCCCGTATCCCTGACGCTCACCCCGGTTGCAACGAGACCATTGAGGACGTCGGTCACCGTGGCGTCAGCCCGGTCCGCCTTGATGAGCGCCCAGGCGCCCGCGACATGGGGCGCTGCCATGGAAGTGCCGTTCCACGAGTCGTACGTGCCGCCCGGAACAGAAGAGGTGATAGCCGAGCCCGGAGCGAGGATACTCAGGAACGAGGCGCTGTTGGAGTAGTCGGCCACCAGGTCGTCACTGTCCGTGGCGCCCACGCTTACGGCGGTGGAAATACAGCCGGGAGAGCCCATGGAGCCGCAGTAACCGCTGTTTCCGCTTGATATCACCGAGGCAATGCCTACCCCCCTCAAAAGATCGATCACGGCTTTAACGGCCCCGTTCGCGCGATTGCAGGAACCGGCGCTGAAATACTCTCCGCCGCCCAGACTCATATTTACCGCGGCGATGTTAAAGCCGTTGCGCAGCTCATAGACGCGCTCGAGGCCCTTGATCTGGTCGGAAGAGAAGGATAGGGCGCATGTCGGACTTCCGCCGCATGCGCCCGCGTTGTCAAAGCGGGAGAATACCTGAACGGCAATAAGTGACGCACCCGGAGCCATGCCGGGTCCCGGGCTGCCGACTATGCCGCTCCTGCCTGCCACGGTGCCGGACACGTGTGTTCCATGATCACAATCTCCCGCAGGGCAGACGCCCGTGCCATAGGGCAGCGCCGAATCGACAGCCGTTGATTCCGGCGCCTGACCCGGGCAGAGAGAGGTGCTGTTGTAGGTCTCGTTATTGGAAGAGTAGCACGCCTCCGATGCGACCGCGCCAGCAAGATAAGGATGGGTTTTATCCACGCCCGTATCGAGGACCGCTACATATGCCCCCGAGCCTGTATGGCCCGCTGCATGGAGAACGTTCGCCTCTACCTGGATAGTATCCCATCCCGGCGTGGCCATGGGTTTGGAGAGCACATCCTCTTCGATCGCCGCGACGCGCGATGAGGCCGCAAGAGCTGCAAGGGCCGTTTTGTCCGCCCTTAATAATATATAAGGGACATATTTATAGCGGTAAGATTCCGCCGTCTTTATGCCCATCCCTTCGAGCTCTGAAATAAGGCTTTTCTGTGCCGCCGCCATGGCAGCACGTTGAGAATTCATTTCAGTCTGGCTGAGGGAAAGCTCCGGAGTAAAGGGAGCTTCAATCCGGACCAGCGTCCGGACGCTGCCCGCGCTCGCGGCCTTTGCCGCCAAACGGGTATATGCCTCGGGACTCGCAAACTTCGCGAGCGTTTTGTCCTCCCTTTGCGTCTGTGCCCATCCATGACCGGCAGTAAAGGCCGCGACAAAGGCGCACGAAAGGAGCGCTACCTTAATCCATCCAATAGTTTTCCCCATTGTCATTCTCCTTGATTTCTGTCTGCATCTGCAGGCAGAAGGTGCGAAGCTTCCAAAGCTCCTCATAGCAAGCGTTGCAATTCTTACCAATTTGATTGCCAATAAATATGCCCTTATCGCGGCACCTGTGTCAATATATCTTAGCCCCTCTTCCTTTTTCTGTGAGACCGGTCACGTCGATCCTCCGTCTTCCGGAAGGAGCCCGCAGTAAGGCGCAAAAGGCTTGACACCCGACTGTTTGGATATTATACTGGTTTAGGTATTTAGAAACAAGTGAACGAAGAGGTCCTTATGGTTTCGAGCAGAGATATGAAGGTTTTTGAGCTCCAATCGGAAATATGTCAGACCCTCGCGAACCCGAAGAGACTCTTCATCCTCCACCTCCTGAAAGACGGAGAGATGGCCGTGGGGGACATAATAAAAGCGATGGGTATAAGCAAGGCGAATCTCTCCCAGCATCTCACGATATTGAGACAAAAAGGCATAGTCACATCGAGAAGGGAAGGGCTCGCGGTGTACTATAAGCTCGCCGTCCCAAAAATTACGGAGGCCTGCGGAATAATGCGCGACGTACTGCTCGATTCGCTTAGAGAAAAAGATGGGATCGCCAGGGCGCTTCAGCACAGAACAGACGGGGAGAATGGCTGACAGGTTTGGATCTCCCTTTTTTTATCATAAAGTTGCATTGTTGCGAAACAGGTAAATAAAAGAGGTAATATGGGGAGGCACATGATGGGGCCGGCTATTCAGAAAGGAATAAATAGAATGGAAGATCAAACATTCCGGAAGAGCGATGGCGCGCAAGGTCCGCGGACAAAACCGGGAGACAGGGGGACGGCACGAATAAAGAAAACGAGGAAGGGGAAGCAGGTTGTCATGGGGGCTCTTTTCCTGGTTCTTCTCGGGCTGGGCTGGATCTTTCCCCTTATCGGTTATTTCATTCCCCTATGTATGGCGGCGGGCGTGGGTATGGCCTTCTTCAAGGGAAGAAAATGGTGCAACTGGTACTGCCCGAGGGGCTCCTTTGCCGATGGATACATGAAGTGTATCAGCCCCGGCAGGAGGATTCCCGTATGGCTCCGGGGCTTACCCCTGAGGATAGGGGTACTTACCTTTCTTTTGGCCATGCTCGGATTCCAGATCACGAGATTGTGGCCCGACTTCACCGGAATAGGCGGTTTCTTCATGGTCCTCCTCACCATTACGACGGCTTTAGGAGTAATTTTGGCCCTGGCAGTCCATCAGCGGGCATGGTGCTACATATGCCCCATAGGCACCATGTCAAACTGGGTAGGCAGGAACAAGTATCCGCTGGCGTTCGACGAGGAGAAATGTGTGGAATGTAACGCCTGCGCAAAGTCATGTCCCATGCAACTGTCTCCGTACTCCAGGGAGACAACCGGCATGGAAGGCCAAGGAGACTGCCTGAAATGCGGCCTCTGCGTCGCCACCTGCCCCAAAAGTGCGCTGACGTTTAAGTAAGGCAGTCGCTAGTCGCTAGTCTCTAGTCGTTAGTGAAAAAAACTGAAGAAATTGAAAAAATAGACTGCAACTTCACCGAGGAAAGTCGTTATTTTGTTTAGATATTAGATATTAGATATTAGATATTAGAT
>DASXUJ010000056.1 GCA_036504895.1 Syntrophorhabdaceae bacterium | reverse complement strand
CGGATATTTGAGAAAATTCTTTGAGATTCTGAGTTCTCTTATCTTATCGTTCGCTCTATTGTTTTCCCTCATCTTTTATACCCCTGGTAAAATATTTCTGCATACTTTCGCTGACTTCCGACAACACTTCTCCCGCCTTCTCTTTAGGGCACGTAATACGCAGGAAAAGGCCCGGCATATCGATGCCCAGGAGGGGGAAAAGGGGGAGATCCAAGACCTTTCCCTTGAACCGCTCCGCTACAAGGAGGGCAAATTCCCTCGAACGGCCCACATGGACCGCAGGCACTTCCTCGATGGTGAGAAACTGCCCCTCCGATTTTTTCGCGTTGGAGACGGCGACGATCACATTCTCCTGATCGGAGAAGGTGAATTCCACTGCCATGAAGAGCGAGGCCCGCAGCCGGTTTATCTTATTCGCAATCTCCACCTGCTTCTCGATCCTGTCGGTCCCTTCATAGGTGAAAACCACGAAGCCCTTCCCTGCCAGGTGCTTCTTCAAAAGCACGCGGGCCTCCTGGTCCTTCTCGCCCACGTGATACAATACAATATGTTGGGCGCCGTAGGAAGAAGAAAAGAAGGGGATAAAAATAAAGCAGGCAAAGAGCAGGGTCATAACGATGGTTCTCACAAAATGACTCCTGCCGATAGCCGGGCAGGACGGGAGATGGGGTGCGGTCACTTCCCCTCCCGGAGATTTCGATAAAGATAGCCCACGCCCCATAGGGCTGCAAAAAAGAGAAATATATAAAATAATATTTTGACGAAGAAACCGAGTATATTGAAAATCAGCCAGAGAATGAGGAAAAGTATCAGGGCCGCGAGGCTGAGGATGAACCCTGCCGCCACGATCATGGACCCGGCGAAGAAATCCCTTAGAACCCTGCCCACTTCGCACCGCCCTTAAAACCCTCACCTGCGACCGCTCTCATGCCATCCCACCCGCGCCCGGACCCCAGGCTACCGCCTCCCCAGGATATATCTCTCGAGGTTCACGGCTGCGAGGGCCCCGTCGCCGACTGCGGTGGTAATCTGCCTCAACGCTTTTTTCCGTACATCCCCTGCGGCGAAAAGCCCTTTCGTCCTGGTGGCAAGGTCCTCGCCGGTGACGATGAACCCCCCTCTATCTCTGTCCACAAGGCTACCCAGGAAAGAGGTCGCGGGCCTTGCCCCGACATAGATGAAGACGCCGTCCACTTTCAACTCCGTGGACGCACCCGTCTCCGTATCCTTGAGAAGGATCGACTCCACCTGGTCCTTGCCCTTGATTTCCAGGGGCACCTTGTTCCAGAGAAACTCCATCTTGCTGTTCGCGAAGGCCCTATCCTGAATGATTTTCTGGGCCCGCAGCGTATCCCTGCGGTGAATGACATACACCTTTTTTACGATATGAGCCAGGGCGATGCCTTCCTGGATCGCCGCGTCGCCGCCCCCTATGACCGCTATTTCAAGATTCCGGAAGAAAGCGCCGTCACAGGTGGCGCAATAGGAGATACCCCGTCCCAGGAGTTCGCTCTCTCCCGGGATGTCGAGCTTCATCGACTCGGTCCCGGTGGCCGCGATGACGCCCTCACATTCGAATTCCGCGCCCCCCGCCTTTATGGTAAAGCGATCGCCCCTTGCCGCGACTTCCTCTATCTCCGAGAACTCCTTTGTCACAAGGCCGAATTTCCGGGCCTGTTCCGCCATGCGGCTCATGAGCTCGCGGCACACCACGCCGTCGGGAAAACCGGGGTAGTTCTCGACCCGCTCATATTTCATGGGCGTACCGCCCAAAATGCCTTTTTCCAAAAGGAGGGTGGACATTCCCGCCCTCATCAGATATATACCCGCCGTGAGCCCCGCGGGCCCCCCGCCAAGAATCACGGCATCAAAATGTTCTCCCATGAGATCAACTCCTTGCCCGCTTGATTCGCTTGTCCTGCGTCTCATTCATTGTAAGCAATGCGGGCTTAATATTCAATGGGAAAAGCGGGACTCTTTCTTGGGGCACCTCCGGCTGCAGTTCCTGCAGAGAAGTTTTTCGTTGTAGAACTCGAAGAAGCGTTCCGGGTGAGCATGATATTGGTATTCCCACTGAACGACCACCGCCACGGACAGGGCCGCCACTGAAAGGGTCCAGAAGGAGGGAATAAAAAGGAGAGGCGCGAAGGCCATGAGGTATCCCCAGTTATTGATCCTGCACGCGCTGCAGCATTTGTTCCCGATGATCCATTCGAAAGGGCACCACAGGGTCACGCAGAACTGGTCCATGAAGATAAAAAAGAGAACGACCATGAAAATTCCCAGGGGTCCGAAGACCCGGAAATAGTAAAGAAGGCCGGTCGCGGCAATCACGAGGGCCCAGGAGAAGGCAACCCTGAGGGCGCCTCGGTTTATTTTTCCCACGTAGGAGGCAAGCTTCTTCTCCGCTGCAGGGGTTCTTTCCCTTCCGGCCCCGTAATGGCGCCGGAATATTTTTCCCGAACTAATGTCCTTGTTCAGGGAAGGGGTCATGCGTTTTACCAGGATCAGGACAATAGCGAGCCAGAAGAGGTGATAGACATTGAAGAAGGCGATTCGATAGGCAAAGAAGGCGTTGAGAAAGCGGGGATTTATCGCGGCCACAACCAGGCACGCAAGCAGGATCATACCCTTGATGCAGAGTTTCACCATGTCCCCGGAACGTCCCGTTCGACCTTTGGCCGGAAGAAAGCCTGTCACCGCCGGACCGCCGGGTGTTCACTATTCCAAATAAAGGTCACACGCTGCGCCATGCCTGTTTCAGGACCCGATCCTACGCCTCCCGAAGTACCTTGATGGAAACGCTCTCCACCACATCCGCGACCTTTTCACGGTACGCGAGCATGTGGGGAGCGCTAAGATGGGCAAGAAGGGCCTCCACGCTCTCCCACCTCTCGAGGATTGTGACCTCGTCTTCATCGAGCACCTGGGGCGGTATATCAGCCGCCGCGTCCACCGCGGGGAAATATTCGATGCAGCCCTTCTCGGCACGGACCTCAGGCAGATTGGCATTGAAAATCCCGAGAAATTCGGCCCTTTTCCCGGGCGTCACATGCACCGAAGCAATCACATAGATCATAAAATCCTCCTTTCCCCGGCGTGATATGGATATCCGGCAATCGGATTCTATCCATTGCCGCCAACCGTGTCAATCTGTTTTTGGGATATAAGCCGGATGATTATATTTATCCAATACTTCTTCGCTCCAGTGGAGAAGCGACACGGACTTACAAGGAGGCTTCGATGAACCATCGCTTCCCGTCAATCGGCTCCGTCGCCATGACGGTTCTCATGCTTTTGTTCTATGGCTGCGCTGCTCCCATGGACTTCGGTCCATCAAAAGCGCCCACACCCGGCGCGGTAACGGGCATGGACCACATCCTGCTGACCGTAGCCGATCTCGACAAGTCGGTTCGTTTTTACCGGGATGCGCTGGGGATGCGGGTCGAGTTCAAGGCGATCCGCTTTGCCATACTCCGGGCCGGAAAATTTGGCGTGGCCCTGAGCACCAGGCCCTGGGACTTCGAAAAGAAAGGCGAGCCCAAAGGCATCGGCACGATCCCCCATTTTACCACCCCGAATATGGACGACTTCGCGGCACGACTCAAGAAATTTGGCATCCCGTGGCTCCGGGGTCCGGTGCGTGAGTCCTTCGGAATAGAGGCCTTCATCGTCGATCCCGACGGATACCAGTGGGCCGTAGTCGCTCCCCTGCAGCCACGGTAAATATATCGGAATGCCGCCATTTTGCCTCAACGATGGTGTATAATTCAAATAGTGACTTTCAACTATGGCGGGGGGCTATAGTGATGGACAAGTATAAGACAAAAGAGCAGCTGGTCAAAGAACTTGCAGCGCTGCGCCAACAAATTACCAATTCGGGAAAATCAGAGGTTGAGCTAAAACGGGCTGAGGAGAAGCTCCGGGAAAGCGAGAACCGGTTCCGCGCAATAGTAAATTATACCTATGACTGCGAAAGCTGGACAGACCCCGAAGGCAAACTTGTCTGGGTCAATCCTGCGGTCTTCGAACTCACCGGGTACACGGTGGACGAGTGCATGGGCATGGCTGACTATCCTCTGACCTTCATCGATGAAAGGGACAGAAGCACAATAGCCCGGTATGTTGGAGAAGCAATCCGGGGTTCGAGCGGCAAAAACGTGGAGTTCCGTCTCCGGTGCAAAGACGGCAGCCTGAAATGGGGGGCCGTTTCATGGCAGCCCATTTATGACGCCCACGGGTCGAGCCTGGGTGTTCGATCGAGTGTTCGGGACATCACCGATCGCAAGCAGGCTGCGGAGGCGCTCATAGCGTCTGAAGAAAAGTATCGCCGGTTTTTTGAAGATGCGGTTCTCGGGATATTTCAGTCCACGCCTGAGGGAAAGATCATTACGGTCAATCCGGCCTACGCCCGCATGTTTGGCTACTCATCTCCGACCGAACTTACGACCGCCGTATGGGACGTAGCCACGTGCCTCTATGCCGATCCCTCCCGCCATCCGCCAATTGTCCGCATGATTAAGGGGAAGCATCATCCGGTACATGTGGAAAATGTCTACAAACGCAAGGACGGCAGCACCTTTGTCGGGAACCTCCACGCCTGGACCGCACGAAGCAGCAAGGGAGAATTGATTCTGGAGGGGTTCGTTGAAGATATCACCCGGCGCAAGCGTATGGAAGAGGAGATCTTACGGGCCAAAGAGGCCTGGGAGCGGACATTTGCCAGCGTGCCGGACCTGATCGCAATCCTCGACAACCAGCATGGGATTCAGCGCGTGAACGAAGCGATGGCGCGGCGTCTCGGGATAAAGGCGGAAGACGTGATCGGGCTCAAGTGCTATGAGGCGGTGCACGGGCTACCGGAGCCGCCCGATTTCTGCCCTCATTCCCGAACCATCAAGGACGGCCGTCAGCATGTCGAGGAAGTGCACGATGACCGGCTGGGAGGCGATTTCGTGGTCAGCACAACCCCGCTGCATGACGATCGGGGACAGCTCATCGGCGCGGTCCATGTGGCTCACGATATCACCGGACGCAAGCGCGCCGAGGAGAGCCTCCGGGAAAGCCAGGAACGGATGTGCAGGGCGGAGGAGATCGCCCACCTCGGCAGCTGGGAGCTCGATGTCGTGCGCAACCGCCTGTCGTGGTCGGATGAGGTGTACCGGATCTTTGGCCTTCATCCGCAGGAGTTCCGCGCCACCTACGATGCCTTCCTCGATGCGGTCCACCCTGACGATCGCGCGGCAGTGGATGCCGCATATTCCGGCTCGGTGCGTGAGGGAAGAGACAGTTACGACATCGAGCACCGGGTCATAAGAAAGTCAGACGGTGAGGTCCGCACTGTCCGTGAAAAATGCGAGCACATCCGGGACGGCGCCGGCAGGATTATCCGCTCCGTCGGGATGGTGAGCGACATTACCGAGCGCAGGAAGGCAGAGGAGGTCCTCGCGCGCGCTCACAAGGAGCTTGAACATCGCGTCGTGGAGCGAACCGCCGAGTTGAGTCGAGCCTATGAAGTGCTTCAGCGCGAGACGGAAGAGCGCAGGAAGACGGAAGAGCAACTCCGCCAGTCCCAGAAGATGGAAGCCATCGGCACCCTCGCCGGAGGGATCGCGCACGATTTCAACAATATACTGGCGGCGGTGATCGGCTTTACAGAAATAGCGATCGACGATAACGCACCCGTCAATAGCGCCGTGGACCGTGCCCTTACCCATGTCCTGAAAGCCGCCTTGCGGGCAAGGGACCTTGTAAAGCAGATCCTCGCCTTCAGCCGGAAGACCGATTCTGAGGTCATCCCCCTGCAATTAACTCCTCTCATCAAGGAGACGGTGAAGCTCCTTCGTGCGTCCCTCCCCTCCTCGGTGGAGATCGATCTGAAAATAAAGTGCACGTCGGACACGGTTCTCGCCGATCCGTCTCAGATGCAACAGGTAGTGATGAATTTATGCACGAACGCCGGCTTCGCCATGCGAGACAAGGGAGGGAGGCTTACCATACGCCTCGGTGCTGCGAGCAAGTCTTCTCTGCCTTCCGGACTGGAACCAGGCGCCTACCTCCTCCTCACCGTAAGAGACACGGGCACGGGCATTGAGCCCGATGCAATGCAAAGAATCTTCGAGCCCTTCTTCACCACAAAAGAGCCCGGCCAGGGCACCGGCATGGGCCTCGCGGTCACCTATGGCATTGTGAAAAGCTTACACGGCGACATCACCGTCGAGAGCACGCCGGGGAAGGGCTCTGCCTTCAACATCTTCATCCCTGAAGCCGAACCATCCGTTCAATCGGGTCACACCGCCGAAGGTGACATCCCTCGGGGGACCGAACGGATTCTTTTCATCGATGACGAGGAATCCCTTGTGAAATGGGGTATGGCAACCCTCCGGCGGCTCGGCTACAAAGTCGTTGGGGTAACGGACGGCCGCGATGCCTTGTCCGCGTTCCTGATTGATCCCCGCAGGTTTGATCTCGTCATTACCGATCAGACCATGCCCGCGACGACCGGGATCGCCCTGGCGAAGAAATTCTTGAAGGTACGACCCGATATCCCCATTATTCTCTATACCGGGCACAATGAAAATGTATCTCCCGAAAAAGCCGGCGAAGCGGGGATCAAGGGGTTCCTGATGAAACCCCTCTCCAAACGTGAGATGGCGGAGGCGGTCCGCAGGGTGCTGGACGAGAGGCAAGGGCAAAAATAATAGGTGAAGAAGGTCAGGAGCTCCGTGCTTACGCACATTATGACGCCCGTTGTACGCCTTCGTTCCCCTTGTGCATTCCCCCCTCCCTGACGCCACATACAGCTTGTCTGCCACAGAACCATTAAGAATTAGGGGAGCAGGCCGATAATATAATTGGTGGGGAGGGGGATTTTGCTTAGAGTCGGCATAGAGGCTATCAAACCGGGTATGGTTCTCGCGGAAGATCTCGTCCATTCTAACGGGAGATATCTTTTCGGCAAGGGGACAGCGCTTGACGAGGACCATCGGCGCATCCTGAAAATATGGGGGATCCACTCGGTTGAGATAGAAGGGGGGATAGACGATAGCGACCCTTCGATTGCCGACGAGTGTGACCCCGCGTTACTTCAGGCCGCTGAAACATTGGTGGCAAAACGGTTCACCCCGGGCAGCCTGGACCATCCTTTCTTTAAAGAGCTCCTCCATATCTGCACCCTCAGAAAAGCGCAACAATTGGCGGAGAAAGGGCCGCTCAACAAGGATGCGGTCTCTTCGGCTCCCGAGCCTGTGCCCGTGTCCGTATCGGAGCTTGCCCGTCCATCCCCAAGAAATGGCGTTACACCTCAAACCCTGATAGACAGAGAGCCTGCCCTTGCCTCTCTTCCTAATGTTTTTATGGAGATCTGCAATGTCATCGATGATCCCAGAAGCTCCGCGGTTCACATTGCCGACGTAATCAGCAAAGATATGAATCTCTCCGCCAAACTGTTAAGACTCGTGAATAGCGCATTTTACCGGTTTCCCTCAAAAATTCATACCATTTCCCGTGCGGTCATGATGATCGGCACGAAGCAACTGAGTACCCTGGCATTGGGCACGTCTGCAATCACCATGTTTAAGAATATTCCCGTCGATTTTGTGGATATGGAATTATTCTGGAGACACAGCATTGCCTGTGGAGTGAGCGCTCGCATGATTGCCAGTTACATGAATATTTTCAATACAGAGCGACTTTTCGTCGCAGGGTTGCTTCATGATATCGGCAGAATCATCTTATATACCCGAATTCCTCATCAAGCGAGAGAGATCCTGACCCGGGCTGCTGAGACCAATGGGTTGCTCAGAGACGCGGAGATTGAAGCCCTGGGATGGGACCATGCCCAACTCGGGGGGTTGCTTCTTAAAAAATGGAGATTTCCCCTCATGCTGGAGCATGGGGTGAGGTATCATCACGACCCTTTTAAATCGCAGTACCCTCTGGAGGCTTCTATTGTCTGCCTCTCCGATGTCCTGGCAAACGCGCTGGAGATGGGCTCCAGCGGGGAGCACCTCGTCCCGCCGATGATGCCCGTTGTTTTGGACAAACTGGGATTCGAAAAAGCGGCATTGGCGGAGATCGTCCAACTCATCAAGCGCCAGGTCGCGGAGATTTTATACCTCTTTTTTGGTGAAAGATGGGCGTAAACACCCATAAAGGTCCTGACGCGGATCTCAAAACCCGCCTCGATTACCTGGAAGAGGTCCAGCGCTTTACGGTAGACGCCCTTGAGATGGCTGCCTATCTTGGAGACTTCCAGAGCAACATCAGCACACGACAGGACCCTTCCATCATATTGACCGAAACAGGGGTCCGGGTCAGGAGCCTGATACCCTTTCGCACCATAGGGTTTTATCTGGTAAATGAGGCGAATTCCGATTTCTATCTGGCCGATTGCGTGCCGGAGAAGGACAAAACATATTTAGCGGAGGAGATCGATTTTTTAATCAATAACGGGACCTTTGCCTGGTCCTTGAGAGAGAATCGGGCGATCAGGGCGAGTACCAGGGATTTCGAAGGGCAGATAATCCTGCATGTACTGACCACGAATTCGAGAATTCGCGGCCTGTTCTGCGGGATCCTCTCTCAGGGCGAAAAGAATATTCCCGCGGTTTCTCTCTCTTTGCTCTCCATCATCATGCTGAACAGCGCAAATGCCTTGGAAAGCCTTCAGATTTACGAAATGCTTAAAAAAGCCCGGGCCGAATTGGAAGAAAGGGTCAAAGAGCGCACTTTGAACCTGGCAGAAGCGAATGAGAGGCTGAAGAACGACATCGCCGAGCGTAAGCGCGCTGAAGAACAACTGGGGTACGAGAGGCAGAAGTTCGCCACCCTTTCCGAACATGCCCCCTTCGGGATGGCCTTAGTCGATAAAAACGGACAATTCCTCTACATCAACCCAAAGTACAGGGACATCTTCGGCTACGACCTTAGCGACATACCCGATGGCAAAAGGTGGTTCAAAAAGGCATATCCCGATAGGGCTTATCGCCACAACGTGCTCTCTGCGTGGCTCGACAATACGAATAGTGCCGGTTATGGCGAACAGCGGCCAAGGATTTTCAACACCACATGCAAAGACGGGTCGACGAAAATCATCAATTTTATCCCTGTGTTACTGGGCAACGGGGATAATATCATGGTATGCGAGGATATTACCGAGCGTAGAAGGCTGGAGATGGAGCTCATCCACGCCCAGAAGATGGAAGCCATCGGTACCCTTGCAGGGGGCATTGCCCATGATTTCAACAACATCCTTATGGGCATTCAGGGATATGCATCTCTTATGATGCTGGACATCAGCACGGACCATCCGCACTACGAGAAGCTGAAACGTATCGAAGAGCAGGTAAAAAACGCAGCAGGCCTTGCCGGTCAGCTGCTCGGTTTTGCAAGGGGCGGAAAATACGTGGTCAAACCCGTAAGTTTGAATGAACTGATCGAAAAGACCTCTACCATGTTCGGCAGAACCAAAAAGGAAATTACCATTCATCGGAAATATGACAAGGCTTTATGGGCTATAGAGGCAGACCAGGGCCAGATCGAACAGGTACTGCTCAACCTCTACCTCAATGCCTGGCAGGCCATGCCGGCCGGGGGAGACCTTTCGATCGAGACCGGGAATATTATAGTGGGCAAGAATTATATAAAAGCGTTCCCCATGCCGGCCGGTAAATATGTACGAATATCCATCACCGATACCGGCGTCGGCATGGACGAGATCGCCAAAGAGAGAATCTTCGAACCCTTCTTCACCACGAAAGAACTGGGCAGGGGTACGGGATTGGGCCTCGCAATGGTATATGGCATTGTAAAAAACCATAACGGCTTCATTGACGTGGTAAGTGAACCCGGCAAGGGAGCGACATTTTCGCTCTTCTTTCCCGTCTCGGAAAAGCCTGTGGTGAAAGAGCACTCTCCGGTTCCGGAAATCATGAGAGGCACGGAGACGATCCTTCTTGTCGATGATGAGCCCGATGTCCTCGCGGTGAGCAAGGCAATACTCGAGTCCTTCGGGTACCGCGTGCACGGCGTTAAAAACGGAGAGGAGGCAATTACGCTCTACACGCAGAAGAAGGACGAAATCGACATCACCATCCTCGACATGATCATGCCGGGCCTCTCGGGGAGAGAAACTTTCGAACGTATCAGGGAAGCGAACCCTTCAGCAAAAGTAATCCTCAGCAGCGGTTATAGCTTGAACAGCCAGGCACAGCAGATTATGAACAAAGGATGCCATGGTTTCATCCAGAAGCCCTTCGACATGACCCAAATCTCCCGGATGATCCGGGGAGTGCTGGATTCGTAAACATTAAATTCTTCGCCGGAGCCCTCCATTGTGGGGGGGGGCACGGGGCCGGGAGGGCTCTATCCTCTCCGCTTCAACTGCGCCCGTCACCCGCTAAAAGACGGCTCGTCGTGCACTCAGCCACCCAACTCGTCGTACCTCCTCAGACATGAGTGGCTGTCCTTCGGAGCGTTTCTCCTCACCGAGCGGGTCCCGCCGGTGCTCGCAAGGCGCTCCGAGGATAAAGCCCTCCCGACCCCGTGAAGTGGGATCGAGGAAAGAGTGGATTTTGCAGATAAGGTGAACTAATTCCTTCCTGAAATCCGCTCCCAACCCTCTATTTCAGCCACATAACGCTTTCTGTAGGCTATCCGCAGTCGCACAACCACAACTCCTCCCGATTTCCGCATAAGCGCGCTCGACAGGCTGCCGGCTCACAACTTTTTCTTCAGGCCAAAAATGTCAGACATGTAGTCATCGGACTTCTTGGGCCCTTGAGCTGAGAACTTTGTCCCACGTGAACACATCTGCCTCCATTTCTGCCCCGGCCGCTTACTGCGCTGCCACCTTGGAGGCTCCAGTATTTGTGCCCCTTGTGAATCACCTTGAGGGGGGGGGAGGGGTGTCGGTTCGTTTTTGCGAAATCATTGGGGTTTTTATCTTGTCAAAGAGCCGGTCTGTCAGGACTTAGTCCACCGGGGCATGGCACACGCGTCGGACCCCCTGGTCCATCGACCCAAGGCGCCTTTAGAAAAGTAACGGAAAAGACCGCGTTGAGTCCTGTAAAGGAATTGAAAAAATACACAGGCGGCCATTAGCGAAGAAGGTTTAGGGGTCGGATACCCCCTCGTGTGCCCTAGAGAGGGAGGGTTGGATGTCCATGGAGGCGGGGGGGGTTTTTACCCGCCC
>DASXUJ010000055.1 GCA_036504895.1 Syntrophorhabdaceae bacterium | reverse complement strand
CCTTTATTATCTCTTTTCTCCGGCGGATACTCCCGCACAATGCAACGCGATGGCCGGGAAGGGCCTTCGCGAGACGTCCTCTCATCTCTTCGGCGGAGGGATAGACGTCGGCGAAGAGGTACCGGCCCTTATGTTTTTTAAGGAATTCAATGCCCTTGAGGATGTTCGCCTGGGTCTTTTCACCGAAACCGGCGAGTGAGACGAGCCTGTTTTCACGGCACGCGTATTCGAGCTCCCCCAGGTCCATGATTCCCAGCTCGCGGTGGAGCATTCTGATTTTTCGCGGACCGAGGCGGGGGACCTGCAGGAGCTCCAGGAGACAGGTCGGAACTTCCTTTTTCAGCTCCTCATAATAGGCCATGGCACCGGTTTCATAATACTCCATGATCTTTTGCGAAAGGGCTTCGCCTATGCCTTCGATCTCCGTGAGCCGTTTTTCCCGGATTATCTGATCAAGGCGATCTATTGAGGACAGGGTTCTGGCGGCTTTATAGTAGGCATTCGATTTAAAAGGGTTTTCCCCTTTGATCTCCAGGAGGGTACCGATCTCTTCGAGCACTTTGATAATTGAGCTGGGCTCCATGCCTCTATTATCGCCATGGCAAATCCTCAAAGTCAACGAGGAACGTAAAAGTGGCCGCGGCGACCACGGAGAGACCCTGGCGGCGTAAATTACCTTTGTAAAAGGAACCAAAGAACTTTAAAATATGGAAGGAGAAGGTGAGAATGAAGGCAACGATCGAAGAAGCGGGGGAGCGCATCCGGAAGCTCAGAAGGGAGCTTGATCACCACAATTACCGCTATTACGTATTGGACGATCCCGTAGTCTCCGATGCTGAATACGACCGTTTAATGAAAGAGCTTCAGGATCTGGAAACGGAGTTTCCGGAGCTGATAACCCCTGATTCACCGTCCCAACGAGTCGGGTCCACACCACTCGAAGCGTTCTCTTCGGTAAGCCATACCATTCCGATGCTGAGCCTCGCCAACGCCATGGCGGAAGAGGAAGTGATCGATTTCGACAGGCGCATAAAGAGGCTTCTCGGCGTCGACTCCGTCGATTACGTCATGGAAGTGAAAATAGACGGGCTGGCCGTAGAGCTGGTCTATGAAAACGGTCTTTTTGCCCTCGGCTCCACAAGGGGCGACGGGTACCGAGGGGAAGACATTACCCAGAACCTGAGGACAGTTCGATCGATTCCCATGAGGCTCAGGGAGAGCACCGAAATCCCCCCGCCCGAGCGGCTCGAAGTACGGGGTGAAGTGTATATGGGAAGAAGAGAATTTCAAGACCTCAACAGGCGCAGGGAGCGCGCGGGAGAGCCTCTCTTCGCGAACCCCAGAAATGCGGCCGCAGGCTCCGTGAGACAGCTCGACCCGAAGGCGACGGCACAGAGGAACCTGAATGCCTTTTTTTATGCCCCGGGGCAAATCCTCGGCTATTCACCGGCGACGCACCGGGAGTTTCTGGACAACCTCCGCGTATGGGGCTTTCGGGTAAACGATTATGCCAGGCCCTTGAAGAACATCGAAGACGTCCTTGAATATTACCGACACATCTATAATATGAGAGATGAGATACCTTACGAGATCGATGGGACCGTGATAAAAGTGGACAGGCTCGATTACCAGGCCCGCCTGGGCACGGTTTCGCGGTCGCCCCGCTGGGCAATAGCCTATAAATTCGAGGCCCAGGAAGAGACTACGACGGTACGGGACATTCTCGTGGGGGTGGGCAGGACCGGCGCCCTCACCCCTGTGGCGATGCTCGAACCGGTAACGGTGGGGGGCGTCGAAGTCTCCAGGGCCACCCTCCATAATGAGGATGAGGTAAAGAGAAAAGGCATTATGAAGGGTGATACGGTAATCGTCAGAAGAGCGGGGGACGTGATCCCCGAGGTGGTGAAGGTTATAATGGAGAAAAGGACGGGAAGCGAGGTGCCTTTCATGATGCCCCGGACTTGCCCGGTCTGCGGAGAGCCCGTGGTGAGGCCGCCGGGAGAGGCGATCACCCGGTGCGTCAACATCAATTGCCCTGCTCAAATAAAGGGCAGCATCGAGCATTTCGCCTCAAAGAGGGCAATGGATATCGACGGTCTGGGCGAGAAGCTCGTGGAGCAGCTCGTGGACAAAGGGATAGTGCGGGATGTGTCCGATCTCTATCGCCTCTCCCACGAGACCCTCGCGGGCCTCGACCGCATGGCCCGCAAATCGGCGGGTAATATCGTGGATGCCATAGAAGCATCCAAGGGGAGAAGCCTGGCCCGCTTTATCTACGCCCTCGGGATCAGGAATGTGGGCGAGCATCTTTCCACGGTACTGGCGGAGAAATTCGAAGATATAGACCGTCTTATAGCGGCCGGCCGTGATGAGCTCATGCGTATCCCCGAAATCGGACCCGAGGTGGCGGAGAGCATCGCGACCTTTTTCGGTGATGAAAAGAACCTCGAGACCATAAGAAGAATTATCGAAGCAGGCGTGGTTATCGAGCACAAGAAGCCGGTAAGAAGAGGTCTCGACGGACTGACCTTTGTCTTTACGGGTACCCTGGACCGCATGACCAGAGAAGAAGCGCGAAGGAGGGTAGAAGAGCTCGGCGCCATGACCGCTCCATCAATAAGCAAGAAAGTAAGTTATGTGGTGGCCGGCGAGGAAGCCGGCTCCAAGCTCGACAAGGCCAAATCTCTTGGGATCCCGATCCTCACGGAGGAGGAGTTCCTCCGCCTTCTCCAAAGTTCTTGACTCCCGGCCGCGGGAATAGTAAATAGTGGGTCAGAAAAACAAATACACCAGGGAGCCGATGTGAGGAGAGAGAAAATACGCGCCGTCATAGGGGGAACGTCGTTGATGCAGTCAACCCTCTTTGCGGAGTGGAAAGATATAACCCGGGAAACTCCCTACGGGGCCGTGGCGGTGAAAACAGAGGGCCGCCATTTTTTTGTGCAGAGGCACGGTATCCCTCCATTGCCTCCCCACAGGATTAATTATCGCGGATATATTTGGGCGCTGAACGCATTAAAAGTCAAAGAGATCATCGCGGTAAATTCGGTGGGGAGCCTTAAACCGGGTCTGAAGCCCGGCTCTTTTGTGATTCCCCATGATTTTTTATCTTTTTGGGACGTTCCAACCTTTTGGGACGATGAAATGAAATTTACCGTGCCCGAGATGGATGAGGAATTGCGGGGGCGGCTCTCAAAGGCATGCGAGGATATAGGCATGGAAAGACCCGCTTCCGGTATCTATGTGCAGACGAGGGGGCCGAGACTGGAAACCAGGGCTGAAGTGGGCGTTCTGAAGAAAATGGGAGACGTGGTCGGCATGACCATGGCATCGGAGGCCACATTATGTATTGAGGCGGGAATCCCGTATGCAAGTATCTGCTCCGTTGACAATTACTGCAACGGCATAGTCGGGAGGCGGCTGACAATGGAGGAGATCGGCCGGACCGGTCTCAAAAGCCTCGGTGCTATTGAAACCCTCCTGAAAAAACTTTGCGAGATAAAATGAATATATTGATTAAGAACGTTCTTCAT
>DASXUJ010000054.1 GCA_036504895.1 Syntrophorhabdaceae bacterium | reverse complement strand
TTTCGTGCTTTCGATATAGGCGAGCAGGGCATCCATGCCGCAGCTCGTGCCGATCATGGTAAGCTCCGTAACCACGGTCGTGGTGCCGCCCTGAAGCGCATAAGGCACGAACTTATCGAACGTATACACTGCGTCCAGGTGCGTATGGGCATCGACGAATCCCGGACAGAGATACTGCCCCTTCGCGTCAATAACAGGACTCTGCCCATAGGCAGGCACGTCCCGGTCCTCTTCTATGGAAGCAATAAAGCCGTCCTTCACCACCACCATGAGACCCTTTTGGATCTCATTGGTGAATACGTTGATTATTTTACCGTTCCGAATTACCGTGTCGGGTGACACATTCCCCTTCACCACGCCAAGAAGGGCCTTCAATTGCTCTTTCTTCATCCCTTTAATTTCCTTTCCTCATTGCATCGTCGGGCAGCGTTATGTGCGATCAGGACGCGACAATCGACGCATCACAGATTTCTAATTTTACATGAAAGGATAAGTATTTGCAAAATCTTGCCCGGGCAGTCAGCTCAATGAAAAAATTAAAATGGAATACCTGAAAGACAAGAACTGCTCACTATATTAAGAAAAGGAGTTTACGCAGAAAAAAGATTGTACTTATCGGTTGTCTTAAGTTTCTCAGCATCGTCCTAGAATATTATGCTAATATACCTTATTGTCAGAGCACAAGAGTGTCATTATTCTGCTGTGCGATAAAAAGCCGAACTTGTTCTTCAACCGAATGACTGTTAATTGTCTGCCCGATCTCGGAGAGTGATAATAAGTGCTCTTTAACTCGTATGAATATATTCTACTTTTCCTTCCTGTAACCTTAATTGTTTACTTCGCCCTTTTGTCCAAACAAAGCACAGGTGAAGCCCCTAAGCTATGGTTGATTTTGGCCTCCACTATCTTTTATGGTTGGTGGAATTTTAAATGCCTCTTGCTGCTTTTAGCTGGTGTGATATTTAATTACATCATTTGCCAAGCAATTATAAGGACGGATAAAGAGGAAACGCATTTTGCAAGAAAAACGATACTAGTTCTTGGAATACTTGTTGATATTCTATTATTAGGGTTCTTCAAATATTCAAATTTTCTCATAGCTAACGTTAACCAAGCCATAAGTGGTCATATAGAATTGCTGAACCTAACATTGCCTATCGGGATAAGTTTTTTTACATTTACCCAAATTGCCTGCATCATTCATATTTATAACGAGAACCATGATAGTTTCAGTTTCACGAATTATTTGTTATTTGTGGTTTTTTTCCCTTATTTATTGTCCGGACCGATTGCATATTACAAAGAAATTATTCCCCAATTCCAAAATAGTAAGAATAAACTTAACGATGCGAATATGGCCGCAGGATTATATCTTTTCTCTATAGGATTATTTAAAAAGGTAGTAGTGGGCGATAATCTTGCGGAATGGGCCAATAATGGTTTTGACGCCAGCACATTAACTTTTGTCGAAGCATGGCTGACTAGTATATCCTATACGCTTCAACTTTACTTCGATTTCTCGGGATATACAGATATGGCGTTAGGAAGTGCATTATTTTTCAACATAAAACTTCCAATAAATTTCGATAGCCCTTATAAATCAAGGAATATACAAGAATTTTGGAGACGTTGGCATATAACGCTCGGCAGGTTTTTGAGAGATCATATTTATATTCCCTTGGGGGGCAATCGGTTTTCAACTTACCATACGATAGCCAATATACTTATCACCTTTTTGATCTGCGGCTTATGGCATGGTGCTGGGTGGACATTCATAGTTTGGGGTCTTTTACATGGTATTGGTTTGGTTATTCACAGGTTATGGGGTAAGTTAAACATAAGCATGCCAAGAATTATAGCCTTATTCATAACATTCAATTTTGTAAATATTGCATGGATATTTTTCAGAGCAAAGGATTTTGGTGATGTCAGCAAACTATTACGAGGAATGCTGGGGTTAAATGGCATACTCCTTCCTTCAGCTTTTGCTAACAAGCTGGGATTTCTCAGCGACTATAGTATTACGTTTGGGGAAATTATGATGAATATTGGTGGTTCCTATTTGACAGTTCCATTTATCTTTTTCTTTTTATGGATTTGTATATGGTTCAATAATTCAGACGAAATAATTGAAAAATTCAGACCCACTATATTGCATAGTTTCCTCGTTGGAGGCCTTTTTGCATTGGCCATCTTACACTTGAGCGCAAATTCCGAGTTTTTGTACTTTAGGTTCTGATATGCCCCAGAGCAAGGTAATTAGTCATGCAAAATGGTTAAAATCTTTTGCGTGTTTTGTATTATGTTCTATCGCAATTATTTGCCTTTTCAACTATGCAGTAGATTCGGTTGGGATATTCCGCACGGACAGTGGTCTCCTGTTTGCCGCCAAAGCCTTGACACGTGGACTGATAGTCGCTGGTTTCCGAAACATGGACGAACGACAATTTCAAGAATTAATCATCGAAAATGATGAACGAAAACTGGATACAATAGTTTTAGGTTCTTCAAGAAGTATGGAATTCAGGGGACACCTGTTTAAGAAAGATTTAAATGATTATTTTTTTAATCACTCTGTATCTGGCGCATCATTGGAAGATCATATTGCCATTATCGGTATATACAAAAATAAAAAAGGATATATTCCAAAAAGAATCATTATCGGAGTCGATCCTTGGATATTCAATAAGAATGCTGGACAGAATCGTTGGCAATCGATCGGCGCCTACTATGAGGCGATAATAAAGGACATATACGGCAAAAAGATCAAAGTAGTGGCATCGTCATCCGGTGTCAAATACAAGCAATTGGTAACCTGGGATTATACCATTGCCAATATAAAAGCATTATTGATGCCTTCAAAAAGAAATCGATTTTACATTGTGGAAACTGTTAATACGGATGATTCCTTGAGAGCTTCCGATGGAAGCAACTATTATCCTTACAAAACCAGATTCAAAGAACAAAATGAGGTTGAAAAAGACGCAAAAGCATATGCTAAGTCTCCAGTCTATTCTTTGGAAAAGTTTTGTGAATTGTCGAATGTGCAGCTTTTTGAAGATTTTATACAATATCTGCAGAAAAACGGTGCAGAAGTCATTCTCTTCTTACCGCCTTACCACCCGGTAACGTACGACCTGCTGGTGAATAAAAATGAATATAAAATCCTTGCTGATGTCGAAAAATATTTAAAGAACTACTCAATCCATAATAATTTGAGATTAATTGGTTCTTACGATGCTAAACAACATAAATTGGGAAACGAAGATTTTTTTGATGGCATGCATTCCCGTGACGTAGTAGTTGAGAGGTTATTCTCCGATCAAAAGGTGCAACATTCCTTTCCCTGATGGGATCTTTCAATTATCTTTTTGCTAGGTTTATCTATGGTCCCATCTTTTGCGTCTAGCTTAAATTAAACCATGTATGTTGCGCAAACGACGATCTGGGTGCCTGCCAACACATCCCCGGCCAGAGCTGTCGCCGAACCCGCATTGAATTTATGTATGGCCAATGTAGAAAGGTTTTTCCCCGTAGCCCCCATTAAAGCACCCGTTGTCGAGGCCGCGAGACCATATGCCCAGATCGATACCGCTGAAACTGCGCTTTCTGAGTTGGCGCATACGAAAGGTAAACCTGTTATGGCCAAATGGCCTGAGGGGGATGACACGCTCTCTACCAGGAAGCTTCCCGAGATGCTGACTCTATTTCCGACTTTGGTATAGCTTCCGGTGCGATAGGACGAGTTGAGGGTGATTGTGCCGGAGCCGGCGGTGAATCCGGCGGTCCACGTGCCTTCCTCGTAATCATCGAGGGTGTTCGGGTCCGGGCTCGGATTTTGATTCGTGGGAAATTTTACCTGGCCGGCCACAGTTATCACTCCGTCTACAACCTCCAGAAAGACGGTCGAGCCCGTGGCGTCGGTGATCTGGAATTTCTTTCCTACTGAAAGCTTGTGGATTTCATGACCGTTATCCACATTAACCACGCTCCCGTTGTTATACGTATCGTCCATCGATTGGGAGCCGCTGCCGGGGGAGGGCCAGGTGGTCCTTGTTACTCCTCCCAGGGTAATTTGGGAGAAGAAGCCGTTGAAGAACTGGCGGATCATGGAGCCTATGGAGCGGGTGTTGTCGCTATCAGGGATGACGTCCTCGCTCTTTTTGTGCCGGTTCGTGAGTTCGGCGTCCAAGGCGTCGAAGTTGCCGTTGATGTAACCCGGCCATTCCGCTTCGGGGGTGAGGGGGGTCGGTTTCTTGAGTTTCACATTCGGGGTTTCGGTGTAGCCCATTTAATCCTCCTGACGTAAGGTTAAGGTCCCGGTATATTTGTTCCATGCCTCCTCCGGGAAATCGAAGGCGTCACTCATAATCCTGACGACGTGGCGGATGCCTTCCGGGTCCACGTAGAGAACCTGGTTCGCCCTGCCGTTGGCATAGGCGTCGTAAAAGGTTCTTAAGGAAGCGGCCTCTGATTTTCTCAGCCGCAGGGGTACCTCGAAGGTATATTCGGTGAGGCTTTTATTATATATGTAGGGGTCCCCGCTATTGGAATAATCTATTGGTTGCTTCTTCTTTATTGGATTCCGATAGGGCCTTAATATTCTTAAAATCAGGGTCACCGTGGGCGCACCTGCCGGATATCCGAGACCTGCCCATCCTGAGGCTCCCCAGAGGAAAGAGCCCCAGGGACTTGCTCCCCATGCGGAACTGTTAGGTAAGGGCATTTAGTACTCCTTTGCCAGTAATTGGATGGTGTCGTTTTTCATATCCATTCCGCTTCCCGGGCTGATGTTTACCTTCCATATCTCGCAGACCACTTCTCCCGCGGGATTTAATGTGATGCCGTCTGCAAACTGGAGGTCCATGTTGTCCAGGAAGACTTCCAGAGTGAATATTTTTTTCCTGTCCTTATATCGGGCAAGGTAAAAATCCCGGAGGCTTTCCGCCATACTTATTGATTTGACGAAACCGAAGCTGAAGAGGTCGGCCCTCTCCTTTTCCCCGTACCTGGCCATGCTCGATGGATCGCTTGCCTTCGCGATGCCTCCGTATGCCTCGTCTCCGAATTTGGACCAATCCCGGTTATATTTGAGATTGATCTTGTTTATGACCTCGTCGAGAGGTGATCGTTCCATTTGCAGCGTGGTCCTGAAATCCCCTCCCATGCGGATCATGGCGTCGGTAATGTTTCTTTGTGAGCCCAATGAATCGGGCCGGTAAATGAGATAGGCCTTTCCCGCGGCAAACCGGAAATAGCTCCTGCTCTGGAAGGCGATGAGGGAGAGCCATTCTCTCAGCCGCCTGTACTCGTTGATGAGGACCGAGAGTGTATAGCCGCTTACATAGGAGGGATGGGAAATATTGCCGCCCCCGCCTGCCGCTCCGCTTACAAATTTTTCGGCAGGCCATCCTGCGTAGGCATAAAGGAGCCTCTCCACTATTTTTCCCGGCGTATGGGCCGTGGCAGGACTGGCCGTAATCGCATGGACCGTCACCAGGTCGCCCACATTCGATCGTGCCGCAGTGGAGGCCCCGGGGCTGACCTTATAGGTAAAGACTTTCTTCGGTCTCACCTCGAACACGGATGTAGTATAGACGGCGGAATTGGAAGAGAAGACGATCGGATCGGAGCGGGCGCCCCCTGTCTTCGTGAATGACCTGACGACCGTGCCTCCCGTATTTGTTATGGTTGAAGGGGCCCAATCGGCAACCGTGAGAATGGCGCCTACGGGGACATTGAGTACCGCCTCCACCTCCTGTTTCACTACTGCCGCCCTTTTTACGGAGGGCGCGAAATTTACCCGGAGGTACCCCGCATACTGGGAGACGGTCGTGGCCGCAGTCGATTCGTCGCCGTCTATGGCGGAATTCCCGTTACTCCATGAGGCGGATGCAACATTAAAAGGCGACAGGACTTCATAATTCGACACATCGACCGGACCATGGACGAGAGTGACCACGGCCTTTTGGGCCGCATAGATCCCCCCCTCCAGAAGGACGCTCACCCCGTCCGTCACGGTCTCGCCGTCCACCCGCACCTCGGTGACGCTGACGACCCCGTTATTCGCGATAGATGTATCGTTATCTGCGACGAGATAGGCATAGGCGGCCAAATGCTCCACTACCGGGTCGTCTGCGCTGTGTGCGGCGGCAACGGTCGCGTCATACCCTCTGCCGGAGGCGGCGACGGTGAGGTAGGCGTCGTGGGAATTGTTGCAAAGAATGATCTCGTCACCCACCTTCACCCTATAATTTCCGGAGGGAAAACGGGAACCGTCCTTCACGGGAATCTGGCCGCCAGGCCCGGGGGACGTTGCGGTGATGTCCGCGGTAAGGCAGGTTGCGCCTCCCGCGCAGATGCAGTGACAGGGAACGTTTTCCACATCTCCCATCACGATGTTCGCCATTTTCCCTATGTCCGCGGGATCGAGCCGGGGATAGGTCTCCGTATCGAGAAGGGTGCCGATATATCTGTCGAGTTTCACCCCGTGGTCGACAAGATCGAGCCGGCAGGTGAGCTCATCGGGAAACCGGTAGTCCATGATGTTGCCGGACCACATGAGATTCGGAGGGGCAGTCGCAGGATCGAGACCGAGAAACCAGAGATAAAGCTCGATATCCGTGCTCTCCACGTTGTTTGAGGGATTCGCCAGGATGCCCGATATATGGGGGGATGCATCCGGATCGATGATGACCTGGACGGAGAAATCGGAGACCTTCGTGAGGCTCAGGCTGCCGGAGATATCCTCATCCACCTTGCCCCATTCTTTGACCCATGGTTTCGTGGTGATGCCCCCGTTCCAGGCGGCTATGGTGAAGGCGATATCGCTTAAGTAGATCGTCCCGCTCGCGAAAGGACACTTGAGAATCCAAACGGGCGAGATCCCGGTCTTTTTATTTTTCTCCTGAGAAAAAGCTGTCGTAAGGGTCTTCATGATCGTTTATATCCAAGCCTGCTCAACTCCCTGTCAAGGGGTTTCACGATGGCTGCGGCGAGCTCTTCGGGTGATTTATTCGCGCCGTGTATTACGATCGCGCCGGGGGAGAGGGTGAAAGAAACCGCCGATGCCGGGAAAGGACCGGAGCTGTCGGGCGGGGAATCGGAAACCGGCCGTTCCCGGAATGGGGAACCTCCGCCGGCGGCAAGGCTTTCCGGAATGTCCGGCGGAAACCTCGCAGGCTCGTACCCGGAAAAACCGGTCTCTTCGAATGATGCGGGAGAAGGCGACGAGAAGGAAGAAGCCCCGATCTGCGCCTGCATATCGAGTATCTCCCTGAGACCTGCCACGGCCCCCGCGGTTTCTATCGAAAGGACCCGCTTCTCCCGCAGTATGGCATCGAGACCAAGGAGCTCCGTTTCAAGACCGATGACGGCTGTTTCCGCTGTGGCCGCCGCTTCAGTAAAACCCCGGTATGCCTCAATTACCGTATTAAGGCTGCGATACAGGGAGGAATATTGTGCCTCCTTTCCCGAGGCGCCGGACCTCTTTTTCTCTCCGGCAGTGGTAGTTTTCAATTCAGCCATTTTTCACCTTTTCGAACGTATCTTCCAGTCTTATCAGCATTTCAAGATCATCAACGGTGGCGCCGTACGCCGTCAGTATCGTCTGTGGGTCCACCAGCTTTCGAAGTTTCATCAATTTGTCCCGAATCGCCATGGCCCGTACACCCTTTTCACCGAGAAGCGGGATAATGCAGCCCTTCGCGGTTTCGCAGTCGGGAATGTCGCCCTCGATTTGCCTCGACTTTTCGCATTCCTTGCAGGCCACACCAGGGAAGTCGAGTCTTGCCCTGATGTGGCGGATCATTTTTGTATCTCTTCCTCCTTGTGCTCCTCCACGAAATTGGAGAATTCGATTGCCTTCATATTCACGAAATTGGCGAATTCATTGTAGCGCTCCATAAGGAAATCGCAGTTTTCCCCGGAATAGGGGAAGGTCGACCCGCCCATGGTAAAACCCGTCCTGCCGGGCAGGGGCCGCCAATTCTTCACTGCCTTCCTGCCCAGGAGCCTGTCCGCCTCCTTCTCGTCAATCTCTTCCGCCCCATGATGTCGCACGAACCTGATCGACACAGCCTCCTTCCTGAGCTGCCGCAGCTCCTCCCGCGATACGTAGGCAACAAGCACCTCCGTATCATCGTCAAAAGGTATCCATGCAGCGATCGACTCCCGTCTAAGTCCCGATAAATCCATAAAAGCCTCCTTGGCAAATCAGGTTGAGGTTGAGGAACTGCCTTTTCTCTGTCTTAACCTTAACCATCTCTTTTAGCCCCTCCACCTTCTCTTCATGCCTTTCTACCTCAACCTTCGCTTTTAGCCCCTTTACCTTTCTCTTTTCTTCCCCCCTGACCGTGATGGCCCGTATTTTTTCTCAGAGCAAGGCGACAAGGAGGCGGTCCCGGAGCCGTACTACTAGTACGGTGAGGAAACCAACGACGCCGTCAACGCAGCTATGCGAAAAAAGACGGGCCATTACCCCAAGGGGTCGGTTGGCCGCTGGTTTATCCCCGTAATCCACAGGGGGTCCGTAATCCCCGCCATGCCCGGGGGCGCGCTTGCCGCGCCATGGACGATGAACTCCAGGGGCTCCCGGATACTCCCCTCTGCGTCGGCGATGTCCACTTTTTTGAGCTGCAAGTGAGGGAATTGAAGCCCGAATGTCCGGTAATAGCTGCCGGCGATCAACCCGCCCGTAAATTGGATATCCATTTTCTGCCTTGTATCGCCGCCGAGGATCGCGAGGTTGGTGGTCCCCGTGTGGCGCGGGAACGAGAGGGTGAGGCCGATCTCCGGCGGCCCGTCGTTTGTCGGCTCATCGACGAGATCTTGTATATTCGGGCCGGAGACATGGCGGTACTGGCCGGTATACTCGCCTTTTAGCTTCCTCTGCACCGACAGTTCGAAGGCTGAGGGATAAATCCTGTCTCCCGGAGCCAGCGACGCGCCCGATTGGGCGTTCATCCTGAACAGCCCTTCCGAGAACTTCACACGGTTCGCGACCTCCGGAAAGGTCACCGTTTCGAAAGAGGCGAGGGTGTTGACTGCGGAATCGAAGAGTGCGTTCACCCCTATTGTACTGATCGTCAATTCCAAAGATTTTCCCACTTCCCCCTTAAGCGTAAATCCTGATAATTTGAGGGACGGGATCTCCTCGACGTAATTCTTCATATGCTTCACAAAACTCACGAATTTACCATCCGTCTCAGGTGCGAACTTATAGGTATAGGCATAGGCCGCAGTAGACCCTTGCCGGACGGGGATCCCTGCAATGCCCATTACCTGGGCCAGTATCACGTCGAGGCTGTCATACCGGAGGTACAGGAGGAGATCGCCTCCCACCTTTATCGGACCGGGAACACCGTCCCTGGAAAAGGCGGAGCCCATGGAATCATCCACCTCAACCGCCGCTTCCCGTTTGATGGAAGAAGGCCGGATCAATATACCGTCGCTCGCCCCGCAGGCCACTGCACTATTCCAGGCAGACGCCTTCCTGACCGCCGTCCTGATCTCCACTCCCGATACGCCGTACGGCATGAAATCCTCCTTTTCTTTAATATCAGCTCCCGGACTCGCTGAAATCGATGTCAAACCGGGTGCGAAAATCTATCTCGTAGGCGGCCGCGGTTTTTGAGATCGATTTAAGGGAGACGCTGATGGGTTTTATGGGCTCGATAGCCGCAAGGCCTAAATTTTTATGTGCCAGGGCCGCGAGCACGTCCGCAATCATACGGTAGCAGCCATGCTCCCCGTTGCGGAGATTCCCGCTGCTTTTCAAGTCTTTTGCCGCCACGATGATCGAGAATTCGGACATCTCGCTGTAACTCCGGCCGTCAACCCACTCAAAAAATGAACCGCCATAGACGACGAAGATTGCAGGAAAGGGCAGGGCCAGCGCCTCGAACTCGCCTTCGAGCTGCCCCGCGTAAGTCTCCACCGTCCTCACATAAGGCAGCGCATCCCTCACGGCGGTGGTGATCGCCCTTTCCACGTCGACAAAATTCATCAGTAGCCCCCGATCTTCGCCGCCGTGACCGTTCGGTCGTCTTCTGCCTTCGAGCTTTCGATCCGGTCGCCCCCTCCTGACGCCACTGGCTCCGGGTCCACGCCTATTGAGACCGTGCCCCGGGCAATACCCTCGAGAAGGCGGACCGCGTTACGATAACGGTCCGTCCTGGTCTCGGGCATTCTCTCCACCCGCCGGCTGTAAAGGTTATAGATCGCGAGATCGACGGAGCACTTTTTTACGGTCTCCGGCACGTTCAGGAAAGGTACGGCATACTTGGAGGCGCAATAGGAGTTGATCTCCGCGTCAGCCTGGGCAATGGCCTCAGTTACCCTGCTTAAGGCGATCGAGCCGGTAGATTCGTCGTCCGTAAGCTGGATGAGCATCTCTTCGGGGATAAGCTCCTTCAGGTCCTCAACAGTGGAATAGCTCATTTCCGGCCCTTCCCCTCGCCAACCCGGCCGTTTTTGCCGGGAGATCCCTGCTGCCCCTCAGGCAGAAGCCCGACCGAAAGCCCGGCCGCCTGCTCCTCCGCCAACTCGATTGTATCACCGGGGCCGTAAAGCACCCCGTCATGGTGAATGTGCGAATCGGTAACGCGGTATAATGGCATGATTCCTCCTTTCTGTCGGACAGGTTAAGGTTGAGGTTAAGGTTAAGACCAATTAAGAGGTTTTTCTCAACCTCAACCTTAACCTGTCTTCTACGCTATTGCATTCTCTACGAGATACCCCAAATCCCCCGCAATGACCTTCTCATCCGAGTTCCATGCCACCTTGAAATAATGGGCGCCTTTTATGCCCCGTTTAGGATCGAAATCCCTCTGGGTCTGGCGCATCATTTCGGAGAAGGTGACGCCGAAGGTGACGGTCTTTATGCCGGGATTCGGGTCCACATACAAGGCGGCGCAATGTTTCCCCCACAGGCGGGCAAAGGCGGAGGTCTGACCCTCCGGGGAGGTGATATACCGGCCCCGGCCTACAAGCCAGTTCCGGACTTCAAAGAGTCCGGTGCATTCCTCGATGGTGGCGAGCCCCCCGGGGCTGCCCTGGTATCGGGAGGATCCCTTTACCGCATCGAGGATCTCGGGGAGTTTCCTGAAGGCCATCCATGTCTCCGCGCCCATGACCACCGTATTGGCCCTCACGAAGCAGCTTTCAATGGCGGTCAGGAGGTTGCCTATGGGATCGTCCGCGCTCTGGCCCCACTGGGAGGTGCCTGAAAGGGTAATTTTATTTCCTACAGGATAATTAGCTGCCGAAAAGACCAGGTTGGCGACCCTCTTCTCCTGTGAAATATCGAGAAGAAGGTTGAGAAAATCATTGGTGTCGATCTCCGGCTGAAGGGGGTTATCCGCGTTGTCGATCGACTCCTGGGGAAGCCACTCGCCCAGCGCGTGATCCCTGACGGAGTAGTTATCCTGGGTCACGCCCCACTCCGCCTCGTTCGGCAGAGACTTGGGGCCGATCTGATCGTTCGCAAGGCGGAAGCTGTCGTCCTTATTATACTTATCGAACTTGTTGGACCTCATCGCCACCTTAACCGGCGGCAACACGGCAGGCCATATCATAGCCTCATTCCTGTACTTCACAGACATGGTAGTCAACACGCTATCAACATGCAATTGTCTCGGTTCGGGCATTTTTAAAACCTCCTTATTTTTAAGACAGTCTCTAGTCTCTAGTCGCTAGTCGCTAGTAAAAACAAGAGAAGATAGAATCTGCACTTCTCACCAAAAACGCCGTTAGTTCTTAGTGTGTCTCCAGCTTTTCACTAACGACTATCGACTAGAGACTAGAGACTAACGACTGCTGTTATCTATCCTTGCATTACCGATTGGGCGAGGAGCATGGGGATTATGTCTCCCGAGGCTCCGTTCGCGAGGGCTATGCCTATTATCCGGGCATTACTTGCCGCTGCGGGGGCGGCTGCTACGGCCTGGCCTGAGGCGTCCGAGGTGAGGGGTGCTCCCCTTGTGACGGCGCCGCCGAGCTTTACCCTGGTCACCCCCTGGAGCATGACGTGGACTTCTTCGCCCGGATTCGATGTAGTATGCTGGAAGACGCCCATCAGGGAATCAGCGGCGGCCGCGGCGAGGGACATGGTATCGTCGTCGGCGCCGAACTTTCCGATGGTATAGGCTGCGGCTATGGCCGCCGTGCATTTTACCGATTTTTCCAAAACTGTAGTCTGTCCGATCATCTGTTACCTCCTGTAGTAAGGTGTAATGCTTGTGAAGCAATGCGTGTAATGCGTGCGCTTCGCTCAAGCGTGTAATGCGTGTGATGCGTTAAAGGCTTTAAACCCATAAGCGAAGCGCACGCATTACACGTTCTCCCTACCGTTCCTCGAAAAGGACCGGATTCTCCTTTGAGATGGAAAGGATTGCCTCTCTGTACGTTGCCTTCGGGTTGGCTTCCATATAATTGGAGATGAGCTTTTCCCGTTTCTCGGCACTGCCCGAGCCCGCGTCTTTGTCATTCCTTGCCACTTCGCTGAATTCGATAAACTTGGGCAATCCCTTGAGAAATGCCTCCATGAACTCCAGGGGAGTCTGGCGGACCTTTTTATCTCCTTCGGCGAATTCGATCGCCCTATCGAGGGATGCAATCGATTCGAGGAAGTTCGTCATGCCTACTCCCGCCCCCATCATGGACGGGGTAAGCCTTCCCTCCTGCTGCAGGGTCTCGCAGAATGCGGTGATACCGGCCTTGCGGGCTTCCCTTTCCCGGGACTCGATCTTTTCCTCCCGGCTCCTGAGTGCCTCCTCTTTCGCCTTATGACCTTCCGCAAATTGCACCTCAAGCCTCTTCTTCTCTTCCTCGACCTCGACCTGCCTTTTCCGCTCCTCCTCGCCGAATGATATCGAGGGGAGATCGTCGATGACGACGCCTTCCTTACCTGCCAGCTGCCTGATCCATTCCATGAATTTCATCGGTCTGCCTCCTTGGCGCCCTTCGCGCCTATTTTCACTGATATTTGAGTCTGTAAACTCGATAAAAATCCCTTCTTCCTCTTTAAATCGGATGTCGGGAAGACCTTTTATCGCAGGGGGCGCGGCCCCCAGGAACCCAATGTGGCGAAGCGTGCCGTCCTGATAGAGGCTGATGGAGCGCTTCCTGAAAAGCCCCTTTTTTATCATCTCCTCGAATTCCGGCAGAAGCTCTGCATCCGCATACAGCATTGCGCCCTTACGAATCAGGCCTTTGACCCAGCCGAAGGCAGGGGAATTCTCTTTCGGGTGTCCGATCACCACCGGCGCCTCGTGACCGGAGGGGTCATAAGCCGAGGCGATCCGATCGAGGTCCCCCGCGGTCCAGGTCCGCTCATTACCCGCCGCGTCAGTGTGAACGCCTGTTTTGAACACAGGAAAGCAATATCTTCCATCCATGAATAGCTCCTTTTACGTGGCCGGATTAATCCAACCTTCGCCTCTTTGCCGTTTACTAACGACTAACGACTATAGACTAGAGACTGCCTTTATTAATTTTTCACCCTCTTCCGGCTCGCTGATGCCGTAAGTATCGTAGAAGTATTTCCTCGTCACGGGCAGGCCCATATCGACCACGATCATCCTGTCCCTCTCGGCGAGGGCCTTGAGATCCTGCTCCTCCACCGTCCTTACCCAGACCTTCGGATAGCGGTTCATGCCGCGTCCACCCGCGGGTTCAGGGAAATTGTAGTCCACGATCCAGCGGACGAGCTGGCTGTTGAGGGCCATGGACAGGCTATCCGCATCGGCCCTGGTATAATCGGACCGCACGTCGTTGTGGGTCTGCGATGCGGCATAGGATCCGCCCTCGTCGCCCATTTCGGTGGTCAAGGTCTGGCCGAGAATCACTTTGCTGATGGCACGGTTCATGAAATTACAGAGGCTCTCGTAGGTATTGATCGAGCCGGAGCGCTGGGCCTCCAGGAAGGCGATCTCCACATTATCGGGTATCTTGATGGCAGATTCCTGCTGTATGGCGTCTATCGCGCGAAGAAGCTCGTCCTGCTGGGCCTGGGGCGTGCCGGGAGGGTACTTGCCCAAAGCCGTGGGGCTGCCGAACTTATCGGCAAAGATCATCCAGAACCTGACCGCATTCTTCTTGAACCAGACGGGCCAGTAAAGGAGCCTTCCCAAACCGTCGCCGTAGGGCGAGCCGTTGTCGGAGGCGAAGGTGTAGACAAGGAATTTCCGCGGGGGAAGGGCCTCCCCCTCCACCATGTTCCGCGGCATGAGGAGCCGGAGATTGCGGGAGAGGTCGAAGACGAACCGCCTCGAAGCCCTGGCGATGATCTCCCTGATCCATACCTGGCCCTCGGAATATTCCCACATCACCTCCGCGGGCTTGAACCCCAGGACGATTCCGGAAAGAAGGCTCTTCCTTGCGTCGTCATAGTTGCAGGCAAGGAGGACCTCTCGCACGTAATCGGCAATTTTCCGGTCCTCACGCTTTCCGCTTGCCGGTATGACCTCCCATTCTTTTCCCACCACGGCGAGCTTGCGGGTATTGAGGTTGGAGCCCACCTGGTCGTCGCGCAGGAGGTCCTCGTAAAGCTCGATTCCCTTGCCGCCGGACTCGGACCTGAGCACCCTGTCCGGGTTCAACTGGACCTTTCCCATGTAGTCCTGGAAAATATCCTTTTCCACGGTGGCGATCTCATCGGTTACAGGTCTGGCGATACGTTCCATAGATGCTCCTTTCCTCCCGGCGATTCTAGTAATTTCCCATTTTAGACATTTCGCGCCTGTGGCCCGTGGACTGGAACTCCACCTCGCCCCCCGCGCCCGTCTCGGCCATTGCCACCGCCCCTTCGAGCGCATCCGGCCCGTCATCATTCACCGTCGACGAGGGAAAATAGAGGAGCTGCTCCACCAGGAGGTCCTGGTCACTGTGGCCTTTTTGAAAGCGTATGATCCCCCGCTCGATAAAGGCGGAAAGCCTGCCCACCCGTGCTTCCTTGGACGTGGAATGTCTCACGCCCCTTATAGGGAGGGTGTGCTTCTTCTCCTTCGCCACCAGTGCGAAGGGGCTCAGGGCGAATTCACCGAGGGCGTTCTGCTCCATGCCGAACCCCACCGGCGCGAATTCTTCATACCTCGAATAACCGACCCGGGCCATGGTGTCGACGCTGCATTTCCGGATGAAGGCATCGAGAATATAGATCGTTCCATCATCATCCATCCCGAGGGTGATGATCGCCTTATAGTCGCTCGACGCGCCGTTCTCCATGGAAGGGTCGATATAGGTATATACCCGGAGCCTCCTGCCCGTGATCTCCTCCGGATAGTAATGTCTGAGCCATTCCTCGCGGAACATACCCTCCTCATCCCGGGGGTCGTTCATGAACTCTTGATTGAAATTGATGGAGCCGATCTGACGCCTCTTTTTTTCAAGCCTCTCGAGGGACCACTTCTCCGGCCACAGAGGCCTCGGGGTAACCGTGAGCGGGTCGCCCTGAATGGCGCGATAGATCTTCGATACATAGAGGGGTTTCCCGGCGTCGTCCCTGGCGTTCACGAACCAGGTGAGGACGCTGTTTTTCGCTAACACAGTGCCGATCATGAGCATGGAGAAGTTCTCGGCCAAAGAGCCCATGACCGTGGTGCGCAGCCACGATACTGTTTCCTTGATAATCTTGGGGTTACGCACGTTCTTGTCGTTCTCGAGATCGTCGATGATCACCCGGTCCGGCCGGTACTCGCGGTTACGAATCCCTCGAATGCGCTGGCCCCGGCCCCTTGCCTTCACGCGGATGCCGTTACGGGTCGTGAAATCGGAAGATGCCCAATGGGTGCCCTTCAGGTTTCCGAAGTCCGCCCTGATCCGCTCGTTCTCCTCAAGCTCCAACTGGATGAAGACGTTGAAGTCGGCAGCCAGATCCTCCGTATCGGAGATGATGATAATGAAGTGCTTCCGCTCGAGGCAGATATCCTCGACCGGGGTTGCGAAGGAGACAATCGTCGATTTCGCATGTTCCCTGGGCGCGGCGATGAAGACAGGCTCATCCTCCACTTTCGTGAAATCGTAAATTTCCTTATGGAACTCGGGAGAGGGCATAGAGAAGTAGTGGGGGAGATAGGTCTTTGCGAAATACCCGTCCTCGACGCGGGACCTCCGGATACGCTCCTCCTTCGCCTGAGGTGAGGCATCCTCGAAAGGTGTTGCCTCGGCCTGCATAGCCACCCGGGTGGCAGCGACCCTGGCTTCTATCCCTGTTTTTATGGTCACTTAAGCCTCGCGTGAAGTGTTAAGGCGTTCATGCGTGCGCTTCGCTCATCCGTGATGCGTTAAAGGCTTCAAACCCTTAAGCGAAGCGCACGCTGCACACGCATTACACATTTTAACCGTCTCAATCATTCGGTTTAACCTCGTCGAAGAATTTGTCTATCAGGCCGAAGACGCTGACCCGGGCGGCTTTGTCGGTGGTCTTTGCTTTTACGAATTTTACGAATTCTTCCATGACGAGGGAGGTCATGAGATAGAGGTCCGGCTTCTCCTTCATCTGTTTGTCGATCTTGAGGATCATCTGGACGAGGCTGTTGTACGCGTAGGTCACCTGGGGGTCTATGTCGGTCGCCTCCGCCGCCTCGAACCATTTCTCGTACTTTGCCTGCTGTCGCGAAAGGGTTAGGAGGGCTTTCTCGAGGGCGGAGCATTGCGCCTCTTTTATCTCCTGTTCCTCCCCTTCCGCCTTCGCTGCCCTCTCCTTCCAGGCGTATTTCTCTATCCACTCGAAGATGGTCGGGTTCGAGATCTTCCATCCCTGCCCGGCCAGCTCCCGGATGGTCATCGCCACATTCCGGCCGCACTTCCGCCACATCCGGTACGCCATCTCAATGGTCTCTGGCGGATAAAATTTACGCGACATTATGAACCCCGTGTGCCTGTAATGCATGCGCTTGGCTCAGCCGTGTAAAGGGTGTGACGTGATGCGTGAAAGGCTTTAAACCCCTAAGCGAAGCGCACGCCTCACACGTCTTCACTAACGACTGCCTCACCCGACTATCGACTATCGACTGTCTCATTTAAAACCTCACATCCACGCCCACGTCTTCTATAAACCCGTCTAAGAGATTGAGACCCGCCGGCGTGATGACGTACATGACGATCTCTATGTCCTTTGCCTGCCTTTCGTCTCTTCTCATATACCCAAGTTCCGTGAGATAGATGGTGTGGCTCAGGAACTCCTCCTCCGTCATCGTGTACCTTACGTCATCGAGCAGGTGGTAGAGGACCTTCGAATCGATGGCCCCGGGATGCTCGGTGGCGAGGAACTTCAGGATTGCGCCCCTTATTCTTCGGTACTTCTCTCTTTTAACATCCATAGACCTGCTCCTCGATTCGCTCCAGCTTTTGGGTCACGCATTTCAGGAGAATGACCATCTCCCGGTGCTCCTGGGTGTCCCGGGCCACATATCCCTGCATTGAATCCCGAAGGCCTTCCGTACCCTGGGCAAGGGCAGCCAGGGATGCCGCCTGCCCTTGCTGGGCCTTGATGAACTCACCGAGGTACTTGTCCGCGAGCTTGTAAAGGGCCGCGATCATAAAGCCGGCAATGACCATGCCCGGACCCCAGAAGGAGAGGGACCTGAGCACTTCGAACCATGCCAAGGGCCGCCCCTTTACGCGGCGTCCGTGGCCGGGGTCTCTTCATCGTAAGCGACACCCACCAGCCTGGTCCCCTCGACGACCCCTTCCACCACGGCACTCATGAAGGGAACGAACTTTTCGAGGGTTGCGCGCTGTCCTCCTGTGGAGCAGTCGACGAGACCGCGCAGGAAGTCGCCTGCTCCTTTCATGACAAATCCTTTCTTGAGGGGTCCCTGTCCTCCACCCCACGCCTCCTCTGCGTCTTTCACGAGGGTGACGCCATATTTCACCGCCTTTGCAACCACCGGGGCTTCCGGAAAGGCAAAAGCCGCGAGACCTTCGATTATCGGATCGAGACCGTCTACCACCTTTGCAAACTTTTCAAACCAGTTCATACTCCCTCCTTTGTAAGAGTCATTAATCGATCATCCTTCCGGGCCATCTCCACGGCCTTCTGCCAAGCACGCAAGCTCCTGCCTATCCAGCCGTCGAAATATTTTGCATACTTTGCAGGATTTCCTTCCCGGAGCTTCCAGTAATAGAGCTGCCGCCGGATCGTGCAAGCGGCCTTATCGCCGTCCCCGAGGATGCCTTTTGCTGCCCGGGGTCCCGCATTATAGGCGAAATCACAGACAATGAGGTCGATCCCTGACGGGAGGGCATCGCCTCCTACAGGCGCCCAGAACTGCTCGTAAAAGACCTTCCGGACCAGGTCCTCGTTCACCAGCGAGACGTCTTTTGAATCCACGTCTCCGTCGCCGTCGAGATCGAGCTTCAGCGCCTTCATGAGTCCCACGGTGAGACCCATTTTGGTTGCCCCCGCGTGATCGACCACGTATCCCCCTTCTTCTTTGAGAATGAATTGGAGGACCGGTTCAAAATTGTCTTTCATGCCTCATCTCCTCATGGCGTCGGCCCTTGTGTATGCCGTGTCGCGTCATGAATAGAGTCTAGAGGAAGCTTTCCGTGAAATCGCGGAAAGGGCCTGAGAAAATCAGTTTCCCGCCCGCGGATATGCAGGTGAATCGACCCGGGGGAATAGATGGGCCCATAAATTGACATACTTCTTCTTTCAATCTAGACTTGAAGAGAGGCGCACAATCCGCTTTAACACTCACAACGGGAGGTCATGGGAAACGGGATGAGCCGTGAAGAAGCAAAGAAGAGGGTGGAGGCGAGGATCGGCTTTTATATCAACCTTTCCGTATATGTAGTGGTGATGACCGTCCTCATTATCATAAACCTGACCACCTCGCCTGGTTATTACTGGTTCAAATGGCCGCTCATGGGGTGGAGCATCGCCCTTTTCTTCCAGGGTATGGCGACTTTCTCAGGCAAAAGGCTTCGGGAAATGAAAGAGCGGATGATCGACGAAGAAATGAAAAAGGATAGGCCATGATAAGAAAAAGAAGGGTGAAATATCTATTGGTCCTTATTGCCGCGCTATTCGGCATGATTGCGTCCGGCCTGCCCGCGGCTTTCGCGGAGCCGGCAGGGGTTATCCTGCTTCACGGGAAAGGGAGCAGCGCCAATCCGCTCGTACCGCTCGCAGAGACCCTGCGGGAAAAGGGTTTTCAAGTGGTCGTTCCCGCCATGCCCTATGGGGCGCCCGTATGGAAGGATACCTATGAAGAGAACGTCCCTATTATTATGAGAGAAGTCGAGGCATTGAAGAAACAGGGGGTAACGCGGGTATTCCTCGCGGGCCACAGCCTCGGAGCCAATGTAGCCCTTTACGTGGCGACAAAGATAACTTTTGATGGAGTAATAGCAATCGCAGCGGGACATGTTCCTGAAGCGAAAGGATATGTCGCGCAGGTGCAGGATGATGTGGCACGGGCGAAGAAGATGGTTTCCGAAGGAAGGGGTGATGAGGTCGTCATGTTCGATGACTACAACCAGGGGCGGAAGCTCGCGAGAAAGGCCACTCCGAGGGTATATCTCAGTTATGTGGACCCCGAAGGCCCGGCGGTCATGCCCAGGAACGCCGCCAACCTGAAACCGGGGACCGCGTTTTTCTGGATAGTGGGCTCGCGGGACGGCATGGCCAAGAGAGGACCGTCCTATGCCTTCGATAAGGCCCCTCCCAATCCCCGGAGTAAGTATCTGGTGATAGAGAGCGATCATTTCAGCACGCCCACGGACGGCAAAGCGGAGATAGTCGAATGGCTGAAGAGCTTCGAGGCGGCTTCGACCCCTTCCGGGGAGCAAAAGTGAGTTTTTATGCATCAGGGCGGCCGGCAGCGTCCCGGTAATTTACATCGATGAAAGAGAACCTTTTTCTTGAGAGAAAAAGGTTCTCTCAACCAGGTTCGTCATTATGACATTTCAGGCATCCTGTAAACTGCGGATGACTTGTCACCGGATTGTTCCGATTATTCCCGGGTCGATGACATCCAAGACATTCCTCGTCCTCGACAAACCCTGAATGTATGTCCCTATGGGCTTTCACGGACGGCCCATGCAAACCCAGATAATATCTGTAGGCGCATCCCGCGAGTATGAGGGCGACCAACACGGCAAAAAGAAGAACTCTGGTCCCTTTCATTCGCTCTCCTCGAGAAGCCTTCCGTCTCTCATACGAAAAGAGCCGTCGCACAAATTGACGAGCTCGGGATCATGGGTTGAAAAGACGAGGGCGCACTTCTGTTCCTTTGTCATTTCAAGAAGAAGGGTTATCAGGTTTTTACCCGTTTCCGAATCGAGGCTGGCCGTGGGTTCGTCGGCGAGGAGCATTTGGGGTGAATGGGCTATGGCGCGCGCGGCTGCGACACGCTGAGCCTCGCCGCCTGAAAGCTCGTGAGGCAGAGCATTTTCAGCCCCGACCAGCTCGATCCTTTCGAGCAGGGATGCGACGCGTCTTTCCCGCTCTTTCTTACCCATTCCGTTCAGCGCCAGGGGGAATAGAATATTGTCGAAGACGGAATAATAGGACAGCAAGTTGCCATACTGAAATATAAACCCCATATTTCGCCGCTGGAAGAGGCTCATGCCCCTGTTGCTCAGTTGGTCTAACTCAGTCCCGAAGCAATTCACTTTTCCTTCATCGGGAAGCAGGAGGCCCCCTATGCAGTGTAAGAGGGTGGTCTTTCCCGAGCCCGATTTACCGACTATCGCCGTCGCGGTCCCGGCCCCCGCGGAAAAGGATACATCTGAAAGGGCTCTTACACTGCCCCTTCCGGAAATGAAGGTCTTGCTTATGTGCTCGACCCTGATCATCGCCTCACATAACCCTCAGAATATCCACGGCCTTTTTACTGGCCACAAGGAGTGCCGGCCATATGGCTGAAACGAGTCCGAAGGCCAGGCAGGCTGCGGGGGGACTGAACAGGGAATAGACGGTCAGTCTGGGAAAGATCGTTCCTGAGACGGCGAAATATTGATTATGGGATGTCCAGGAAGACAGATCGATGCCGTGGTGAGAAAAGAAGAAGACCGCCCCCACGCCCAATACTCCACCCGCAAGACACGCGGCAAAATTAATGAGCACGATCTCTATGACGATCAGGCAGGCCACCTCGCCGACGGTCACTCCCATGGCTTTCATAATGCCGTATTCCCTGAGACTCTTAAAAATAAAGACCACGAAGGCGCACGAGATGCCGAGCGATACCACGCCGAAGACAAGAAGTATGACAATGGTCATGGAAAGATAGTTGAGGTCGATCAATTGCACCAGGGCGGGCATCGATTCCCTCCATGTGGTAAAGGGGTAGCGGGTGCCGAAGAGCCGCCTGTAGGATGAGACGATAGTTTCCGGTGTCGCATTATCCCGGATAAAGACCGCGGCGCTCCATCTGTAAGCGTTTAACGGAAGGGCACTGTAGGGGCAGAAGGCAAGGCCCATATCCATCGAGGAAATTCCGGTGTCGTATATACCCGATATTTTAAGGGCGAGAGGCCCTTCGAGACCAATGGCTGCGAATCTCAGGAGTTCGCCCACCCCGACTCCAAGTTTATCGGAGACTGCCTTGCTCACCAGCACTTCATGCAAACCATCCCGTATGTTTCTCCCCTTTACGATCTTCTTCGCCAGGGCGGTCGCCTTGCCCTCGGATATGGGGTCGATGCCGACCATATCGATTGCCTCTGTTTTGTCTCCAAAGGATATGGCGCCCGGGACATGTATCCTCTTCAGCACATGCTCTACCCCTTTTATCTTCAAGTTTTCCGGCGTCAGGTCCGACGGGAGCCCCGTGGCGAGAATGTGGCCCGAAAAGAGCCCCACCGAATTGCGGACCATGGCGTCATTTACGCCTACCGCCAGGGAGGAAAGGAATATGAGGGTGGAGACGGCTGCGATCACCATCAGGCTTAGCGCGAAGGTGGACCTGCCCGACCGGATCAGAAAAAGGAATGCCGATCTCACCCAAAGGCAATAAGGTGTTGAAGCCACGTTACTGAGACCGGATAAGCCCCATCCCGATCCTACCAGCGATAAAGGAAATTGCGGGTTTGATCAGGAAAATGGTGCCTCGGTTCGAAGAGTGCTTCCAACCCGCTGTTCAGAAAGATGAGTGCCTTTTCGGAGGCTGCAGCCCTGGTTTCAGGGAATAAGGCAAGCATACCCCCTCCCTCATCCGGGGCCCCATCCCTATGGCATAAAGAGCCCCCATCATCGAATCGATCTCTTTTTCGGGCAGAGACTCGAGAAACCGCGGAATATGCCATGGGGCCTGAAACAATAACCCCGTCTTGTAATGGTGCACCAGTTGAAGGACGTCTTCGGGGGAAAGGATGCCGGTAACCCCTTTCTCTTCGCGTGCCTCCTGTACGCCGCTTTGCAAAAGAGCGTGTAAAGAGAGCGCGGAGGCGCCCAGTATTGCGTCCCGCGATAGTCCCTCTCTTTCCGCCGCGCGGAGAAGGATATCGAACATGACGCGATCCGATACCATTATATCGAGGACCGACCGGAAACGGGTTCCCTCTTCGGGCAGATCCGTTTCCAGTGTTTTTTTATACTCATTGTCCAGGATATTGTCGCAGCCCGTCACCATGCCCCTCAGGCACTGGTTAATGGAGGCGTACATAATCCTCCGATCCCCTGAAATACCAGCCTTGTGATAGGAATAGAGGAAAAGCATGGAGAAGAAATTGTTTTTTAACGCGAAATAGGAGTCGGTCGGACTGAGAACATGGGTGCCGCTGCCTTCGAGCACCCGGGACGCGGTTTTCCAATAGATGCCCAGTCCTTCAGAGAGTTCCCCCTCTATCAGGTTAAAGAAGCGCCCATCGTCCGTCCGGCTGCCCTTATTCTTCAGCTCTTCAATCTGCTCAAAAAAGTCCATACAGGTTCAGCCCTCTTTTTGCGACACAAAGATTGCAATATAGCCGAAGTACATAGCGGCCGGAAGGGGCGGGTTGAAGCCGGCCTCCTCGATCAGGCGAGGCAACAAGCCCTTTATGTTTTCTCCTATCTGGGGCTGCATGAAAAAATAGCGGGACACGTGGGAGACGAGAGAGCCAAACACGGTGACAGGTGCGTGCATGTCGGCGATCACGAGCTTCCCTCCTGTCTTCAGAACACGCCGGGCTTCCGCGAGGGCTTTCTTCTTCAGATCGAGGGGGACATGGTGAAAGAACATACTCGATACGACGGCATCGAAAGAACTGCTCTCAAAAGGCAGGCTCTCTGCCGCGGCGACCTCGAACCTGCACGTCCGGCTCTCCCGTTTCTTCCGGGCCAGGTTGATCATTTTTGCCGCGGCATCAATTCCGATTGAAATACCGCCTTTTTCATGGTCGAGCCTTTCTCCGATGGCGCACGTAAGCACTCCGGTGCCGCACCCAAGGTCGAGGACCCGGTCGGGACCGGCAGGATCGAGGAGGGAGATGATCTTTTGGTTATATTGGGCCGCCTTCCCCAACATCAGCACCGGTTCAAGGAGATCATACACGAAAGCCGCGTGATCCAAAGTCCTGCCCCTGGTGGGAACCGATTTTAGGGAGTGGTCATCTCTCATTCATGCGCTCCGGATGAATATTTGAATATAGAGGCGATAACAGACCGGCCGCGAAGCAGGGGGTCTTCACGGCGCCTTGTTTCGCCCCTGCCTATCAGCCGGGGACTGCCGCGGCTGATAGGCGGCGCCTCAGGTCTTGCTGACACAATTGAACATCCAGGCAATGCCGTACCGGTCGACAAGACTGCCGAAATAGGCGCCCCAAAACATCTCCTGCAGCGCCATTTCTATGTTGCCGCCTTCCGACAGGGCTTTGAAAAGACGATCGGTTTCCGCACGGGTGTCGGGCTCGAGGTTTATGTAGATGTTATTGCCCTGGGATACCGTGAATCCGAGAGATTCGGGGACGTCGGTTCCCATGAGCACATGTCCGGCCAGAATGGGTAATTCGATGTGCATCACGAGGTTCTTGTCCGACTCCGCCATAGGAGGCTGATCCGGTTGAGGCGGCATATCTTTCAGGCGTGCGATCGGTCCGGAAAACTCGGTTTTGAACACGGACTGGTAGAACATGAACGCCTCTTCAGTCGAACGGGTGAAATTGAGATAGGTGCTGACTCTTGCCATTTTGGACCTCCTCATGCGTATATTTGCTCCCCAGGCCCATACACCGGGCGAGATGGCCGGGGAGGACCACATAGAATATGTATGCATCTATTGGTTTTACTTCAATAGATGCATACTCGGACTGCCTTCGCGGACCGTTACGGAATTCTCCCTTTCTCGGAGGCCCCCTCCCCGGGAGTGCAGGCTAAAGCCGCCGGCCGGGGAAAATTCAAGGGATGCCTTTTTGCAAAAATTCTCCACAAAAAAACCGGTCGGAAGAGAATTTTTGCACAAAAACACTTTAACAAATCCCCTGATTGCTTTATCATTCATAGAAGCGAAGAGAATCCCAGTACTCAACCATTTGTCACAAATACAGATAGGGAATTTCTTATGGGAACAAAAACCGATCAACCAAACCTGAAGCCTCATGCGGTGGTCGAAAAATTAACCAGCGAGCTCACACAGGCAAAAGAGGCGCTTCGATCCGAGACGGAATTGCGCAAGGAAGCCGCCCGTCTTACCCGGGCCATTCTATCGATTCAGACATCGATACATTCTGCCCCGAACTTTGACGAGGTGATGCAGACGGTCATCTCCGAGGCGGCCGCGGCCCTCGGGAGCGAGACAGGTGCAATATCCCTTCCCAGGAACGGGAGCTGGGTCGTCAGTCACGTGCACGGCTTTCCGAAGAGCGTTGTGGGTATGGAGATGAATGATGAGGCGGAGCCCCACGCCGTCCATGCGATCCACGCTGGTGAGATCGTGGCGGTCAATGATGCGTGGGACGATCCGAGGGTCAATCGCCGGCACATGATCAACCGGAACGTCCGTTCCGTTCTCGTCGTTCCCGTCATGTCAGGGCAGAAGGCCATCGGGGTATGTTTCTTCAACTACGGGACCCCCTTCTTATTTAATGAGGTTCATCTCGATTTCGCGCGAAACCTTGCCGTATCGATCTCGATTGCCCTTGATAACGCAAGGCTCCTCGAAAACCTCCGCAATGAAATTATCGAGCGTGAGGAGGCTGAGGCGCGTCTCGCGGTGAACCTGCGCACTTTCACTAAAATGCATGCCCTGAGCATCAAAAATGTGGGGCACCACGGACTCGAGCCCTTGTTGCAGGAGATCATGAACGCGACGATCGCTATTATGGATGCCCGTAAGGGCACGCTTCAGCTCATGGACGGGAATAGGCTTCGCATTGTGGCTCATTATAACCACACCCCTCAATTCCTCGACTTTTTTGGTTCAGCCGGGAACGTCGCTTCCGTGTGCGGCGAGGCGACCGCAAGAGGAGAACGGGTGATTGTGGAGGACGTGGAGACAAGCCCCTTTTTGGCCGGAACGTCATCACTCGCCGTGCTCAGGGATGCCGGGGTGAGGGCAGTGCAGTCAACGCCTCTCGTGAGCCGCAGAGGAGACCTGCTCGGTATCCTCACCACCCAATACGGTGCTCCTCACGTACCTGACGAGCATAGTCTCAGGCGAATGGACATGCTCGCCCGCCTGGCAAGCGACATGATCGAGCACGCATTCGCGGAGGACGCTCTCCGCAAGAGCGAAGAAAATTATCACGCCCTGTTTAACAACATGAACGAGGTGATGGCAATTGCCGAGCTTCTTTACGATGAGCACGGCAACCCTGTAGATTGGCGTGTGCTGGAGGTAAACCCCGCATTCCTGCGCCAAACCGACAGGCCGGTAAATAGAATTATCGGTCTGCGCATGAGCGAGATATATGACGACCGCGCTCCCCTGCCATTCCTCGGCCCTTTTGAACATGTCGTCAAGACGGGTGAATCGATAAGAATAGAACGGTACTTCGCGCCGCGCCGGATTCATTTGCTCATATCGGCATTTCACTTGGGCGGATCGGTTTTTGGGGCAATCATGACGGATATAACGGAATTCAAGCGAGCAGAGCAGGAGCTCCGGGAGAGCAACAGGCGGCAGCGCGAGATGCTCGAGGCGATGCCGCACCTGGTGTGGACGTGCCATCCTGACGGCCGGGCCGATTACATGGGAAGGCAGTGGCTCCAGTTCACCGGGAGCACCGAGGCAGACCGGTTGGATCATGCCTGGCTTGATCATTTGCATCCCGAAGATGTTCCGGTAGTCACCGCTATCTGGGAAGAAGCGCTCAGGAACGAACAGGCGTGTGCGATGGAATTCCGCATCAGGGGACACGACGGCAGCTACCGGTGGTTTTCGACCAACGCCGTCCCGATTCGCGATCAAAAGGGAAAACTTGAAAAATGGCTGACATCGAATACGGACATTGAGGACCGCAAACAGGCTGAAGCAGCGCTGAGGAAAGCCCATTATGAGCTCGAGCTCCGGGTGCAGGAAAGGACTACGGAGCTGCAAAGCGCCTACGACAGCCTTCAATTGGAGACCATGGAGCGCAGGCGCCTGGAGGAGCAACTCCGGCAGTCTCAGAAGATGGAGGCCTTAGGAACATTGACGGGAGGCATAGCCCATGACTTCAACAACATCCTCGCCGCCATATTGGGATTCGCCGAAATGTCGCTGGATGAGGTGGCCGAAGGCAGCTTACTGGCGAAGAACCTTCGATACATTGTAAAGTCATCATTCAGAGCGCGGGATTTAATCCGACAGTTACTCACCTTCAGCCGTAAGACCGAATATAAGATCACTCCCCTGCGTCTGACCCCCGTTATCGATGAAACGGTTAAATTGCTTCGCGCCTCGATTCCCACCACAGTTCGGCTGGACCTGAAATCGAGCGCCAAGACCGATATCGTTTTCGCCAATGCTACCGGAATACAGCAAATAATCATGAACCTTGTCACTAATGGGGCCTATGCAATGAGAGAAAAGGGCGGCACTTTGAGCATAGCCGTTGCTGATGCCGTAATAAAATCAGGAACACGGCACGATAACCCGGCCCCCGGAGAGTATGTCAGGCTCACGGTGAAGGACACGGGCATAGGGATGGATACGGAGTTGACGAAGAGAATATTCGAGCCCTTCTTTACCACGAAGAAACGAGGGGAGGGGACCGGTATGGGCCTTGCCGTGGCATACGGGATAGTGAAGAGCCTCAAGGGGGATATCAGCGTCAAAAGCATCCCCGGGATAGGCTCGACATTCCGGGTACTCATTCCAAAGGCCGCGGAAAGTGAGGAGCCCAAAGTCTCGACAGCCGGGCCAATCGCTAATGGAAAAGAACACATCCTCTTTGTCGACGATGAAGAAACTTTGACCGCCTTCGCGAAAGCGAGCCTGGAAAGACTTGGTTATAAAGTGACCGCCATGACGGACAGCATGAAGGCCCTCGGGATGTTTTCCGAAGACCCCGCTCAGTTTAATCTCGTGATCACAGACCAGACCATGCCCCAGCTCACCGGATTGCATCTTGCCGAAGAACTCCTCAAGATACGGGGAGATCTGCCGATCATTCTTTGCACCGGCTACAGTGAGAGCGTGAATAAGGAAAAGGCCACGGCAGCGGGAATAAAAGAGTTTCTCATGAAACCGCTGGCCAGACGGGAACTGGGAAAAGCGGTCAGGCGGGCATTGGACGGGAAGACCGAGCCATAATGCCGTCAGCTGCATGAGGCGCTGAGCCGATGGGGGAGTCATAGTTGCGGACGCCCCTTATTTGTCCCTCTCACACCTCATATCCCGAATTCCAGCACGAATTTCGACCCATGCCGGCGTTCAAGCCGGATGGTTCCGTCAAGCTGTTCCGTGAGCAAGCCGACGAGCTGCATCCCGAACCCGGTGGAGGCTGCGATGTCAACCGATTCCGGAATGCCCGTGCCGTTATCGTATACAATCAGGGTTGCACGGTTTTCCTTTACTGAAAATGAGACGCCTATCAATCCCCGATCCAGGCCGATAAAGGCATGTTTCATTGTGTTCGTAAGCAATTCATTGAGAATCATACCCAAAGAGGATAGCGTATTCGCGTCAAGGATTACGTCATCGATGTGCGGCTCCACGGTAACCGATCCCCGGGTGGAAAAATTCCTGAGAATTTCATCGATCAGAGACGCGAGGTAGTCCTTTGTAGATATCTGCCTGAAATCGGTAGACCGGTAGAGCTTGTCATACAGTACCATCATGCCTTGCAGGCGGCTTCTCGAATCCGCAAGGGCGGCGACTGCCAACGGGTCCTGTAATGTCTCTGCCTGCAGCAACAGCATGCTCATGATCACGTTCATGTTGTTTTTGATCCGGTGATGCACCTCATGGAGGAGGAGCTCCTTCTCGAAGAGGACGGATTTGATCCGTTCTTCCACCTCCTTACGCTCGGTGATATTCTCAACAAACCCCTCCAGGAAAGCTATTGCGCCGTCGGCGTTGAGCACCTTGCGCACCGTCACATTTGCAATGATAATAGTGCCGTCCTTGCGGCGGTAGCGACTCTCGGCGTGAACCCATCCGGTGCTTTTTCGCGTGGCGGTGAGAAGGTCCGAATGCTTTTCCGAGTCGACGTAAATTTGGGTTTTGATATTCGTGACGGCGGAAACCATCTCTTCCGGAGAGGCATACCCCATCATTTGAGCCAGCGCAGGGTTCACCCGCAAGAATCGTCCTTCCGGCAGGGAGTGGAATATGCCGATCGATGCGTTTTGAAAAAGACCCCGGTAATTCTCTTCACTTTCCCGAAGCGCCATTTCGGCTTTCTTGCGTCCGGTCGTCACTTCCGTATAGGTGATCATGCCGCCGATTTGTCCGTCCGCCCGATACCAGGGACGGCACTCCCACCGGTTGTACGTAACGGAGCCGTCAGGCCGTTCGAAATAATCGTCATCGTTGCGCTCTATGGCGCCCGCCAAACATCGTTGGTGCACATCCTTCCATTTCTGGGGCATCTCCGGAAATACCTCGTAGTGATGTTTTCCCAGGATGTCCGCTTCCTTGACATCATAATCCTGGAGGTACCGGTCGCTCACGGCAATGTAGTGGAGATCGCGGTCGTATACCGCGATCGCGTTCGGGTCGTGCCGGACGATATAGCGCATCATTTCCTCGCTTTCCCGAAGGCGCGTCTCCGACTGCTTGCGGTCGGTGATGTCGCGAACAATGGCCCACATACCCAGGAGGTTTCTTTCTTCGTCATCGATAAGAAACGTCCGCAGCTCGACGGGAAAGACGGCGCCGTCTTTCCGGACGTATTCTTTTTCATAGACATCCGAGAAACCCCGCACCATTATCTGCTCATCGATGATGACCGATTCTATGGAGTGCCATTTTTCAGGCGTCAAATCCTGATAGGTGAGACAAGCCAATTCCTCCATCGAGTAGCCGAGCATATGTATGAAAGATTGATTTGCTTCAAGGATCCTTCCGGTCATATCGACGAGCACGAAGGCGTCCGTCATGGTCTCGTGGAGCCGACGATATTTTGTTTCGCTGGCCTTAGTCCTCTCGTGGGCCTCGAATAACTCAAAGGCCATCCCGATCGAGGACTGGAGCACAAAGTTCCCGCAGTCCTTGGTTACATAACCATAGCGGGTGATCTCCTTTACTCTTTCCACATATTCCTGCTCGGAGTGGGAGGTGAGAAACACGATGGGGATCGTTCGTCGGGAGAGGATCTGCCTCGCAGCCTCTGTGCCGTCTATGCCTTTGCCGAGATTGATGTCCATGAGAACGAGGTCGATCTCTCTATTTTCAGTGGCGAGGCGGACAGCCTTTTCGCCGGAATTTGCAATGATGACCTTGTTGTACCCGAACCGCCTTATCGCCTCGGCCTCGGCCATGGCGATAAGGGCCTCATCTTCAACAAGAAGGATCGTCTTCTGTTCCTGAGCGCTCATGAGAGACATTCCCTAAATAAGAAAGCCTTTTCGCCGTCAGGGAGGGCATAGGTTCCCCTTGGGCGGGACAGAAGGCCCTGGATCGTTCACCGGCAGACATAGAAGATGTATACCTCTTTCCCTATAGCGAAACCTTTTTTATGAAGTTTCTTATGAAGCTTACCGAGGAGTATATTGGTGCGTCCGAAATTTGTCAACAAGATTAGCAATCTGCTATTTCCAGTCGAAGGGCGGTCAGGAAGTCCATGATTATATAACCTGTGGAGCCTGATCCGACGCTTAATGATTAATGACCAATGGCGACTGAAATACATTTCCCTACCCCCTGTGGTGCGGACCGTCATGAGAATGACGATTTTGACAATCTGATTCCATCCGAGCCCTTGCGCCGCATACAGCCCCATACTGGCGAACCGGCGGCAGCCTTCTTGCAGGATACCGTGAAGGAGCCGATGCGGAAGCGAAACTCCCGGGTCCATCGGAATGGACGCACGGTATATTGCGAATGCCGGTAAATTTTTCTATAGGAGATGGAGCTTTATGACATTAAACAGAACAGATTTGAAATCAGGTATCATCACCATTTTTGCGGCCCTTTGTGTATTCCTCGCAACGGGCTTAATCGTGCCTGCCTGGTGCGAGCCGGCAGCTGCTTTAAAAAGTGGAGAAACCGGAGAATCTTCGTCCATCACTCCCTGGACCACGGACTACATCCGTAAAAGACCGTACCTGATCTACAGCGGAAGGCCCACCGCCATGACGGTCCTCTGGCAGACCTATCAGACCCCCGCTATGTCGACCATAGAATGGGGAACTACCACGGGCTACGGCAGAGGCCCAATCGCGGTGCATGAGGACGGCAACTCATCGGATAAACACCAGTTCTCTTATACGATTTCAAATCTCCTTCCCGCGACGAAGTACTATTACCGTGTTACCAACGACACCTTCTCTCACACCGGCTCTTTCACCACCGCACCGCGTCCCGGCGAGACCTCTCTGTCCTTTTACGGGTATGGAGACACGAGGGCCGAATATCTCAACCCCCCGGTTGACCATAACGCCGTTCTGAGCGCACTGCTGACGGACATGGACCAGAACCCCGAGCAGCGGCAGACGCTTCTGGTCCACATGGGAGACTATGTCTATAACGGGTTGAATGAATTCCTGTGGGACGTGCAACAGTTCAACCTGGAGCCGGCCTACGATGCCATGCACTCCACCTTCGCGAAACTTCCGCTCATGGGAGTTCTCGGGAACCACGAAGGGTACGATGCCTACGCCGCGAAAAAAACGGTGATGAATTACGAGAACATAGGCGATCTTTTCCGGAAATATTATCCCTATCATTATCCGAACAATAACCGTTTTTATTATTCTTTCGATTACGGTCCCGTCCATTTTGTCGTAATCGACACGTGGTCATACCAGGGCGCCTCTTCGGAGCAGCAGACGATCGATGCCGTGCAGGCGAACTGGCTGAAGCGGGACCTCAGGGCTTCCAGAAAGCCCTGGAAGATCGCCATGCTTCACACGCCTATTTGGGCATGCCTGCAGGGTAATGCAGCCATGCAGGCCCAGCTCACGCCCATATTGAAGGAGGGCGGGGTCCATATGGTCCTCCAGGGGCACTCACACTATTACAGTCACGCAGAGACTGAAGGCCCCTACGCGGGCATGACCTGGCTCGTCCTGGGCGGCGGCGGCGCCCCGATCAATCCCGAGGCGGCGTGTGTTCAGGAAACGAACAAGATGTGGCCCCCCTTTGCGGCCTTTAAATTCCATTTCGCGAGATTCGATGTGTCCGGCAATACCATGACGGTTACCGTGATCGACAAGGACGGGGCAATAATAGAGACATTCCAGGTAACGAATTGACAGGGAGGTAACAGGGAGATATCTTTCGTACACTTGGACCGCCGCTGAATCGAGGAGGGTGTCCCATCTTCGCCGCCATGCTCCGGTCGCGTGCTCTGGCGTTATATAATTCCATGCACTCAACACAGACCCCGGGCCGTACTATAGAAAAAAGTTTTTTATCAGTCTACAAAAAAATGAGACCTCCTGTTAAGGTATTACGGGATGCGCCCCATCCCTACACCAATACAAGGAGGCCTCTCTAATGAATACTCACGAGGATAACAGGTTAAAGGAGTTCCGTCAACTGAAGAGTCTGATCCGGGGTTCCAAAGAATATCTGGTGGTCGGGATCGACATTGCCAAAGAAAAGCACCATGCCTTTCTCGGCACCGCGGCAGGCAAGACTCTGAGAAAGCAGCTCGCCTTCACCAATACCCGTGAAGGCTTCGAGTCTCTCTGTTTTCATGTGGAGGCAGTAAGAAGGCAAAATGGCCTTACAAAAGTAGTCTTCGGCCTGGAGCCCACGGGAGACTACCATAAGCCCCTTGCAGAGTACCTTCTGAGGCAGGGCCATACTCTTGTGATGGAATCGGGCGCCGCGGTAAAAAAGACGTGAGCTTTTAGACGGACGATGGGATAAGAACGATACCAAGGATGCCGCCAATGTGGCCGATCTCGTCTCCCAGGGGAAAGCCCAGTTCTATGATTTCCCTTCCGCCGATCTTAGGGAACTACGAGCGCTCCTCTCCTTAAAAAGAAGATTCAAGAAGCTGGAGCAGGGTTATAAGGCGAGAATAAGAAACCACCTCCTCGCCCAGTACTTCCCCGAGATGGATGAGTCCTTCGGGAATGTGGAAGGTCCTGCCATAGTGAAGTGGTGTCTCGACCCTAAGGAAATTGCCTCCCTCACCTTTGAAGAGTTCGTCCGCATGGTCTCCTCGGAGCGTGTAAGCGAACCACAAAGAAGACGGTTATTGACCACCTATACAAAGGCAAAGACCTCTATAGGGTGTGAGACAATGCCCGCTACGTCCTTTGAAGGCAAGATTCTTATCGATGCATTGGACCAGCTCCATGGGATGATTAAAGAGACGGACGCAAAGATTGCACAGGTATGCACGCGCTTCCCCGAGTATGCCTGCCTTCTCACCATTCCCGGATTCGGTCCCGATATCTCTTCCAAAGTCTTGGGAGCCCTCGGTAATCCTCATAGGTTCGAGAATGAGAGACAAGTCCTCAAAATGGCAGGGCTCGACCTCTCGAAGAGCCAGAGCGGGAAAAGCGAGACCGTTCCTGTCATCTCCAAGAAAGGGAAGGGAGATCTCCGTTATGGACTTTATCTGGCAGCCCTAAGCGCTTCCATAAAACATAAACGCTTTGTTGCCTACTTCACCAATAAGCTCAAAGGCAGGGAGCGGGAGAAGGGGATCAGGCTCAAGATGAGGGTAAAGCTTTCTGCAAAGCTCCTGGTGATCGCATGGACCCTCATGAAGAAAAGGGAGGTATTTAATCCGGATTGCATAGCTGAATAAGAAGATTATTACTGGCGTGAGAGTCCGAGCTCTGGCGTTGAGGCAAATGACCTCGATACATACAATTCTGGGCCTCTCACAAGAACTATGCAACCTGGATAAGGGATGATAGGTGATCCCACGGATATACCGGATAATACTAACGCTGAGGTGCCGGTTCGCAGTACGTGAGAGAGACCGCCAATTAAAGAAGCTTAACCCATAAGAGAAGTGCGCCTTGAGAAGGGGAGTAAATTGAGCTTACTGATATCATTAGATATTTTAATTGACTCAACATTTTGTTTGACGGGAGGATTATAGGATGTATCAATATACGCCGACGCGCCCAGCGATCCTCGCCTGACGACGAACCTGGAACATCCCCCTCGATTCAGCGGCCAGCGCAGCCCGGCAGTATTGAATGAATAATAAGGTGCCGGGGAAAAGCCCCGCGTGGAGATATTGGGGAGAAACGACAGGCCGGCGCGACGCAAGAAAAGTGCGGGGGGAAGAGGGGGTAGTCCAATGTTCAAGGCATTTTCCAGAATGGGTTTGAATGTTTACGGAGGTAAAGTCTGTTAATCACGTGAATTTATGACCACAATTAGAACTCCGGATGTGGCGCATTGGGAGCATCGCGACCGTAGGCGTACATCGCTGAGGCCGCGAGCGTATACAGGGTGCCTCAGATCGAGTTTTCGTCCCCTATCCCACCTTTTCAGGCTGTTTTTCACTCGGCATTGAAATACTGAAGGACATCCCGCTCACACCCACGGCCGGCGCAGTCCGGCACTATTGAAGTCCCTGCTCTTTCGCCCTGGGTCGCCGGCAGCTGAAATATATCTCGTCCTAATGCTTGTAAAACGATTACGAAACAATTGATGATTCAACGACTGCAAGGAACCCTCTCCCGGACCTATAATAGGTAGTGAATAAGACAAATTAGAATCGGAGACAGGTCTTCACCCGGGCTGTCCGAAGTTTGTTTGATAGGGATCTGAACTCACCGCCAGTCATTCATTCTGAACGGCACGGCATCCCTCGCATGATAACCGGGGAAGGTGCGCCGTGAAACGGATTTTTGCATCACTTCTTTTGATTGGCGTGATCATTGGTTTTGCGGGTTTCTCTCATTCCGGCATCACCTACAGGGTCTTTGACTATCCTGACCATATAGACACAATGCCCCGGGGGATAGACGGGGACAGGATCGTGGGAAGCCATTCCATGGAAGTTTTCGGCTTCTTTTATGACGGCGCCAATTTTATCTCCTTCCAATGGCCGGACACATTCGTGGAAGGCACCTGGGCCAACGGTATAAGCGGGAACAGGATCGTGGGATCGACCCAGGGCCAGGATTACCTGGGGGGTTTTATCTACGAGGCCGCCGCCTTTACCCCCCTCAATTTCCCCGGCGGCAGCTGGACATCGCCTAACGGCATAGAGGGAAATAAGATCGTGGGGACATACCTGACCTCGACTGAGGACAGCGATACCTACCATGGTTTTCTCTATGACGGCGCCGCCTTTACCACCCTCGACGTACCTGGTTCGAGCTATACGTCCGCCGAAGGCATAAGCGGGGCCAGGATCGTGGGGACCTATGTGGATGTCGATAACGTCTACCATGGTTTTCTCTATGACGGCGTCACCTTTACCACCCTAGATTTTCCGGGAGCCGCCTACACGTTTGCATACGGCATAAGCGGGACCAGGATCGTGGGGACATACGCGGATGCCGACAATATCTACCACGGTTTTCTCTATGACGGCGCCGCCTTTACCACCCTCGATTTCCCGGGCGCTTTCTTCACCTACGCATACGGCATAAGCGGGGATAAGATCGTGGGATATTCCGTGATTTCAGAAGACGTCGATGGCGGCCAATACCCTGTGATCCACGGCTTTATCGCCACCATCGTGAATGACAACGTGACGCTCACCGTCACCAAATCAGGCACCGGCGCCGGCACGGTCACAAGCAGCCCCACAGGCATCAACTGCGGCGCGAGCTGCAGCGGATCCTTTTCCCGGGGCGCATCGATCACCCTCACCGCTGCCGCCGCTACGGGCTCCACCTTCACGGGCTGGACCGGAGGCGTCTGTTCGGGAACAGGGACCTGCACGGTTACCCCAACGGTTAATACGGCCATAACCGCAGGCTTCGCCGCCGCCATATATACCGTCGGGGCCTCGGTTTCCGGAGGTCACGGCAGTGTAAGTCCCGCCACCCAGGCGGTCTCTTACGGGGCCTCCGCATCGATCACTCTCAGCCCCGACACGGGCTACCATATTGCCGGCCTTATTGATAACGGTCAGTCAGTCACGAATGTCTCAAGCTTCAGGACAAAAAACGGGCATGTCGCTGCTCCCGCACAGACAGCTCCAGGAAAAGCCGCGATGGTCGCCAATCCCTACGTGATCGGCAACGTTACCGAGGACCATAACATAGTGGTCACCTACGCGATCGACACGTACCCGATCAACGCCTCCGTCTCGGGCGGCCATGGATCGGTGGCCCCCGCGACGCAGACTATAAACCGGGGAGTAAACGCCTCGATTGCCATAACCCCCGAATCAGGCTATAACATCGCGGGGATTACCGACAACGGTCAAGCCGTGACAGTGGCCAACCCCTACACGATCAGCAACGTCACCGCCGCCCACACAGTAGTAGTTACCTTCTCCACCGACACGTACCCGATCAACGCCTCCGTCTCGGGCGGCCATGGATCGGTGGCCCCCGCGACGCAGACTATAAACCGGGGAGCAAACGCCTCGATTGCCATAACCCCCGAATCAGGCTATAAGATCGTGGGGATTACCGATAACGGCGTAGCCGTGATAGTGGCCAACCCCTACACGATCAGCAACGTCACCGCCGCCCATACAGTAGTAGTTACCTTCTCCACCGACACGTACCCGATCAATGCCTCCGTCTCCGGCGGCCACGGATCGGTGGTTCCCGCGACGCAGACCATAAACCGGGGAGCAAACGCCTCGATTACCATTACCCCCGAATCGGGCTACAATATCGCGGGGATTACCGACAACGGCGTAGCCGTGACAGTAACCAACCCCTACACGATCAGCAACGTCACCGCCGCCCATACAGTAGTAGTTACCTTCTCCGCCGACACGTACCCGATCAATGCCTCCGTCTCCGGCGGCCACGGATCGGTGGCTCCCGCAACGCAGAGCGTAAACCGGGGAGCGAACGCCTCGATTGCCATAACCCCCGAATCAGGCTATAACATCGCGGGGATTACCGATAACGGTCAAGCCGTGACAGTAACCAACCCCTACACGATCAGCAACGTCACCGCCGCCCATACAGTAGTAGTTACCTTCTCGGTCACGGCCACCCTGTCGGTGGAGAAGACAGGCACCGGCTCGGGCACTGTTATCAGCAATCCGCGGGGGATCAACTGCGGCTCTATCTGTGCCTACAGTTTCAATGATGGAAAAAAGGTGACCCTCGTTGCCCGGCCTGACGGCAGCTCCCTTTTTGCCGGATGGTCGGGAGGGGGCTGTTCGGGGACAAAAGCCACCTGTTCGGTGACGATGAACGAGTACACCTATGTAACCGCCGTCTTTAAGAGCGAATCCCATATAATTGTCACTCCGTCAGTTAAAAACTACGGCACGGTAAAGGTCAAAAGACGGAAAGCTGCGTCCTTCATAATAAAAAGCACAGGAAAAAAACCCCTGGCCGTGGGTGAGATCTCTTTGAGTGGCGATCCTTCCTTTGTCGTTACGAGAAATACATGCCCGGGGAAAAACCTCCCTCTCAATCACGCGTGCCAGGTGACGGTGACCTTCATACCTGTTACCACGCTCCCCGTGACCACAGATCTCATTGTGCCCTCCAATGATCTTGATATGCCTACCGTAATCGTGAATCTCGCCGGAAATGGAGGAGCGGGCGCCGGGGCAGCCGATGCCGGGGAGGAGACGGGAGATAGTGAGGAACCCTCGGTCCCTGTGGACTGACGCTACGGGAACAACCCCGCAGCAGCCGTCCCGTTATTCGGAAGAGCGGTAGCTGATGCGATAGACGGCGTCGGCTTTGTCGTCGGAGACGAGGAGGGCGCCATCGGGCATCACCAGGACGTCGACAGGACGACCCCATGAGGATAAGCCCTGCAGCCAGCCTTCTACGAAGACTTCATAACCGGTTATGGCTCCGTCTTTTTCCATAGCGCGGGTAATCCTGTATCCGATGGGCGGTATCCTGTTCCAGGAGCCGTGTTCGGCAATGAATATATTGTTGCGATTGCGGCGGGAACATGGCGCCTGTGTAAAACCTCATCCCGAGCGCTGCGACATGGGGTCCCAGGTTCTTCCGCGGGGGAACGAATTCCGTGCAGGACCTCTTGCCCCCATATTCCGGATCGGGAATATTGCTTCCATGGCAGAAGGGGAAGCCGAAGTGCATTCCCTTTTGGGGTGCGCAGTTGAGCTCATCGGGAGGCTGATTATTCCCTAGCCAATCACGCCCGTTGTCGGTAAACCAAAACTCTTTCGTCCTTGGGTGCCAGTCGAAGCCCACCGTATTGCGCACCCCCTGGGCAAATACCTCGAGGTCGGTTCCGTCGGGGTTCATTCGCATGATCGAGGCATACCGAGGGTCATGGCTCATACATATGTTACAAGGGGCCCCTACCGGCACATAGAGTTTGCCGTCCGGACCGAATCCGATGAATTTCCAGCCATGATGGGTCTCCTTTGGAAACGTGTCATTTACTACGACCGGTTTAGGCAGGTGGGACAACTGTTTTATGATATCATCGAAGCGGAGTATCCTCGATATCTCGGCAACATACAGAGACCCTCCGAAATAAGCTACGCCGTTAGGTGAATTCAGACCTTTGGCAATAATGACTATTTCCTCGGCCTTATGATCTTTGTTGCGGTCCAGGAGGGCATAGACTTTACCGGACGAACGACTTCCCGCAAACACGATCCCTTCGGGTCCGAGCGCAAGGGAACGGGCGCCTTCGACATTCGTGGCGTAAGTGTCTATGGCGAATCCGGGAGGGAGCTTGATCTTGTCGAGGCGAACCTCCGCCACCGCAGTTGAAGCTGCGAACGGAATGAAAAGTGCCGTAAGAAGGTGGGCACACAGATAGAGGATAAGTCTTGTCCCGCTGTTGCTATGAGGATTAGGGCTTGCGATTTTTTTTATCCCGTAGTGAGCCATGTCTGAGAATCTCCAGCGCTGAAATATGGCTGCGGCATCGGTGGCCATTTTTCCTCCCTTCCTACAATCTTGTGTACTTCGCGGTCTGTTATACCTGAAAAATAGAGCTTTCCTGGTCCAATTGCTTCACGCGAATGTATGCCCGGCATAGAGATTGTCAAGCCCTGTGGTCAAAGAGATGGATAATACCTACCGTCACCTTCCGTCAGTTCCCATGCCATATAGTATGTCAACGCGGTTGCCGCACGGCGCCGCTATAAAACACCTCACATTTGCCGGACTGAGCATATCGTTTTGCCTTCCTGTAAAGATCAAGGATCGGACCGGCAAGAGACTCGACCGAACTGACTGTGCCGGCACGGGGACTGTCGAAAGAACCGGTAATGGTTTGTTTAAATGTCGGGCACCCTTTGTCGTCGAGAAGTGCCACTGTCACGTTGTTAAATCGCCGGCTCACAAGATTGAGTTTGCCTTTGAGGGCCACCCGGAAATGGCGCGTGGCGAGGGCGCAATCGGTAGCCTCGGCCTCGCCGTTTTTAATCTTCCAGTGAGAGATAAACTGGGTGATGGCGCCTCGTCCTCCCTGGGTCTCGTAGTAAAGATCCCCGTAACGGTACCCTTTTAGTGCGACAGTGCCAAGAGGACCGACGAAGAAGTATGAAGCCAGATCGGCGAGGTGGAACTTCTGGCTCGTTTCATATTTTGCGAGGACTTTGTCGAGGTCCATAGTATAGGTGACGAGATTATCGCCCCGGAGAGAGAAAGTGCCTTCCATGCCCTTCAGTAAAGGGCGGTCCCCTGTTTCTTTCACCGTCAGGGATGCGACAAGATCACCCTTCCCCCCGACCAGCTTTTTTACGTCGAAAGATTCCTCCAGTTTTTCGAAATCCAGCTTCGACACTTTGAGATTAATTCTATATTCAGCCTTACCTTTCGATTTGTCTGCAGTGATATCCCCTTCACCCGCGGCTCCGAAGATATCCATGATGAGGGGCTTGAACGAGAATACCCCCTTCTCAGCCTTTACACTGCTTCTGATGCGGTTGACCTTGAGGTTCTTTTTCGCCAGTTCCTTACAGTCCATGGTTCCCGTAAATGAGATGTCTCGTATGATATCTTCCGTCATATCCACCACCGTCATATCTTTTACCGCCAGACTTATTTCCTTAAACTCCGTCGTTTCACCCTTTTTTCTGTCAGAGTAGACGATCGAGCCGATGGTAAAGGGTTCGAAAGTGTAAGCCCCTCTAATTGCCTTCACGGACGCCTTGAGGTTCTCCATCCTCACATTCTTTTTCAGCACCTCCTTGCAGTCCATGGTTCCCGTGAATGAGATGTTCTTCACCACACTTCCCGGGCCATCCACTACCGCCATACTCCTGATAGTCAGATTGACTTCTTTCAACTCCGTCTTTTCGCCCGTCTTCTGATCAAGATAAAATAGCGACCCCTTGGACAGCTTGAGATCATTCAACCTGAAACCCGGCCCCAGCCACCCTTTTATGGATTCCAGTTCATGAGTCCAGAAATTATATTTTCCCAAGGCGTCCTTCACGACGGTGACCACGGGTTTGACAACCTCGCAGCCGGTGACAGAGAGCTTTCCTCGCAACAGGGGCATCAACTCTGCCCGCAATGTGAGACGTTCAAGGGAGAGAATCTCGCCTCCCTTGCCGGTGACATGGACATTTTTTGCCGAGACGCCAAAGGGAACGAGGGAGAGCCTCATTCTCCCCTCAATCCTGACAGTGAGGCCGGTTTCCCTGGAGGCGGCGGCTTCGATCCTCGACTTGTGAGTGTTAATATTGAACGAAAGGACGGCAATAATCGCAATGATTACGACCGGGACGACCGCGCCGCCCGCGATCATAAGGCCCTTCCTTCTTAACGCTCTCATGGCGCTCACTCCGTGACGGACATTTACTTATTCCAACTATACGCATCTTGACTCAATAGCGGTAGTCAGTCGCTACGACATGTTCGCTCACGATGGGCAAGACCCCCGGGATTACGGGAGGGTGCTTTTCGGGCTGTCGGTTCAATGGGGCTTCCCCCCCACACACCACCCGCCTCCCCAAACCTGCTCTTTACAATAAACCGCCCAATGAGTAAAATAATCTACATGAAAACACCATCTATCGCACGACTGACTGCGCTTTTTGTCCTCCTCGGCTTTCTTCTTGCCCCTCTCTATTCCACTGCCCAGGACGGCAAGACTGCTTTTCTGGCAAAGGACAACCTTGTCCCTGTGCTTGGGAGCGGGAAGGTGAAGGTCCGGTTTTATACGGACTATTTTTGCGGCCCCTGCAGGGCCCTGGAGCCAAAGATCGAGCCCCTTATTGCCGACCTGGTGAAAAGGAACGCGATCACCATCACCTTTATTGACGCGCCTTTTCATACCTATTCCTCCCTTTATGCGAAATATTTCCTCTTCATCTACCGCGACAGGAGAGAGCCGGAATATCTCCTCAAGGCGCGAAATATTCTCTTTGAAGCGGCGAAGCAGCAAAAGGACGGTAACCCGGTTATCAATAATCCCCCTGCACTGGAGGAGTATCTTTCCAAGAATTATCTGCGGTTCCAGCCATACGACCCTGCCGCCGTATTTGCCGTGCTCGCGGGTTATATCCAGGAAGACAAGATCAATCAGACCCCTTCCTGCGTCATAACCGACGGCGGCAAGAAAGAGACCTACCGGGGGGGCGCGGATATCATAAAGGCCCTCTCTGCCATCAAATGAGAGGGGGCGTAAGGGCGAAAGGCTCCACCCCCGAAAAGATTTATCGTGTAACCGCTCATGAATTCTGAAGAGATTCTCTGCATTCACCTCGGGGGGCTCGGCGACCTGTGCCTTTCCGAATCCCTCTTCCAATCCCTCCGCCACCACTTTCACGCGCCCCTCGTGGGTCTCGGCACCAAGCGCTTCCTCAGCCTCTTTCAGGAGTATTTCGACAGGGTCCATGGAATCGAATCGGCCCGGTGGCTCTATCTCTTCTCCTCCCGGCCTGCGGAGATTACCTGGGAACGGATCGTCTTTATCGGCAAGGACAGGGAAGGGAGCCTGAGGTCGCGGTGGCAGCCTTTCTCGCGGTCGCCCCTTCTTTTTATTGAAATGTACCCGGAAGGCGCCTTCGGGAATATCTCCTTACAGGCACAGGCGACTCATGTGGAGGATTTCCAGCTGGCCCAGCTTGCGCGCCATGGGATAGGGGCCCTCAGGAAGGAGGTCTCCCCCCGGCCCGGCTCACGAGTGATACTCTATCCCGAGAAAGGCTTCAAGAAAGAAAAGTGGCATGAGGATAACTTCATCGAACTCTATCACTCACTTAAATCGCGGGATATCGAGACCGCGGTCATGGAGCCTTTCGATCTCAGATTGGGGCTTCCGGAGAGTATCACCCTCACCGAACTCACCGACGTGAAGGAGTTCTTTTCGGAAGGGGGCATCTTCGTATCGAACGATTCGGGAATGGCCCATTTCGCGGGCGCCTGCGGCCTTTACACGGTTACGGTCTTTATCGATTTTGACCCCGTGGTGTGGCATCCCCGGGGTGCCGGGCGCTTCCTCAGGAAGGGTGTCGATGAGGTAAATACCGCACTGGTGGAGAAAATCATTATGGATAGGCTGGCACTATCATGAGACATACAGTAACGGCAGCTCCGGGATCAATGAAACATCTGATAATAGGCGATGACGATCTCCTTGCAGTTTGCCGCGCACGGGCTTTCGACGACGCCCCGGAGAGAAAAGAACGCGGCCCTTTGCCCCTCGAGCACCGTCACTTCCTCGAGTGTGAAGTCGGCCGCCACCAGCCGGTACATATAGATGTCATAGCCGTCATAGGGAAAATTGCCGAAATATTCCGGGGCGGGGATCTCGAGATCGAGCTCTTCTCTGATCTCCCGCCGAATAGCCTCCAGGGGCGTTTCTCCTTCTTCGACCTGGCCCCCGAAAGTTCCCCAACAATCGGGCCAGGGTATGACGGGAATATTGTCCCTCAGTTGAAGGAGCACTTCCCCCTCTCCGTTTTCGATTATAAGCCCGCACTGGGGCCTTATCTTTTTCATCTCCTTATTCTAGGACGATAAGAGCGGTGAAGTCCAGAGGGAAGAGGAATGCCGCCTTTTCCCTTGCAAATTGCGCTTCAGTGTAAGAAAATGAGGAGAATGGTCGTGCGACTCCCTTACGCAGTCTATCCCTTCTCGCGCTCGGAGGTGTGTGCGCCCCATGGAGTGAACGGGGTTGCATAGGCCCATCCGTCTTATCCTTGCCCTATGTATAGTACTGCAGTGCGGCTTTGTTTTTGCCCAATCGGGCAATGTTGCACCTTCGGTTACGCGGCCGCTTACGGTGGCGATAGTCAACGATCCCCCAATGGCTTTCAAAGACAAAACAGGTCAATGGACGGGGTTCTGCGTCGAGCTGTGGCGTCACATGGCCCTGAAGATGGGCTCGGCCTATGAATTCAGGGAATTGGAATTCAAGGAGATCGAGGGGACGCTCCGATCGGGGAACGCCGATATCTCTGTTTCCCCTCTCTACGAGACGGTGGACCGCCATAGGTTTTTGGATTTCTCCGTCGCCATAGGCTCCATCGAGCCGGCTATCGCGGTCCTTGCGACCAGGGATCCCCATCCCTTCCTTGCCGCCCTCAAGGTGCTTCTCTCCTGGAATATAATCGAGATGGGGCTTCTCTTCCTGGCCGTGATCTTCCTTGCCGGGTTCACCTTTTGGATCATCGAAAGGAAGTCTAATCCGGACCATTTCGGCGGCCATCCCGTGAAAGGCCTCGTGGCAGGGCTATACTGGGTCGGCTCCACCCTCGTCTCCGGGTTTTGCACCGGGGTGAGTCTCAAATCGACTTCCGGCAGGATTATTGGGCTCCTATGGATATTGGCGGGGGCCATCGCCTTCAGCGCCCTTACCGCGTCGCTCGCCTCTTCCCTTATCGGGCGGCAGCAGCTCCTCGGCTACACCTATGATATGAACGCCATGAGGGGTATGCACCTCGGCGCGGTGACCGGGACCACCCAGGCGTCGCTCCTCGGGAAGCTGGGGGGGAAATTCACCCTTTTCGACAGGACGGACCAGGTAATCGAGGCGCTCCTGGCAAGGAGAATAGAAGGCTTTTTCGGCAACGAGCGGCTTCTGGCTTATGAGGAAAGCAAATATAGGAATAAGCTCTCCCTTCACCTGACTACGCTCAAAAAGATGAGGCTTGCCTTTGCCCTTCCCCAGGGAAGCCCGCTACGGGAAGGGCTCAATATTTCTCTCATGGAATTCATGGAAGGCCCTGAATGGGACAGCCTCGCCCATCGCTACGGTCTCACCCGTGATCTCGAGCCGCTGGGTAGAAAAGAGGCGAAAGGGTCGTCATGGTCGGGAAATTGAAAAGCCATGGAGGCGGCCCCGGCCAGATCGGGCAGATCGGCAGTTTCATGATGAAGGAGATGTGTGTTCTCCTTATCTTTGTGGTGCTGCTGGCGGCGCTCCTGACGCCTCTTCCCCTGCAGGGGCAGGCTTCATCGAGCCTCCCCCATAAGAAGCTGATTGTGGGAGTGATAGACGATCCCCCCTTTGCGATCAAGAACGAGAGGGGCCAGTGGACGGGATTCAATGTAGACCTGTGGCGCTACATGGCCGTCGACCTTGGCATCGATTATGAATTCAGGGAGATGACCTTCAAGACAATTCAGGACAGCCTCAGGAACGGGACGATCGACCTCTCCATCGCAGCCCTTTATGAAACCGCGGCCCGATACCGGCTCTTCGATTTTTCCACGACGGTCGGCACGGAGCGCCTGGCAGTGGCCGTCCCGGCAGACAAGGATTCTCATGCCTTACTGGGCGCCGGGAAAACTTTTTTTTCCTGGGGTGTGATAAAGATACTCGCCCTTTTTCTGGTGGTGCTTTTGGGGGTGGGGCTTATCCTCTGGCTCATCGAAAGGAAGCGGAATCCCGAAGATTTTGGAGGCCGCCCTGCCAAAGGGATCGGCACGGGCACCTACTGGGTGAGCTCGGCCTTAGCCGCGGGAGCGTGCTATGATGTGACGCTCAAAACGCTGCCGGCCCGCATTATAGGTCTTATCTGGATCTTCCTCGGCGCATTGGCGTTCAGCGCCTTTACCGCCTCCCTTGCCTCGACGCTTCTTATTCAAAGCCAGTCCATGGAGATCTATGATGCGAAAAAACTTCGGAGCCTGCGCCTCGGCGTCTTGAGGGACAGCCTGCAGCATACTCTGCTCAAAGATATAAATGGAAAATACCGGGTCTTCAATGACGAGAGCGCCCTCATGGCCGCCATGAGAGCGAAAAAGATAGAGGGCCTCTTTATGGGCGAGCTCACCCTCCATTATTACGCAGGCAACGAGTTTGCGAGGCCCCTGCGCATCCATCCCACGGAATTCAAGCCCCACCGTTTCGCTTTTGCCTTTCCCAAGGGGAGCCCTTTAAGGAAGCCCGTAAACCTCGCCCTCACCGAAATCGCGGAGAGGCCGGAATGGGAAGCACTCGCGACCCGCTACGGCCTCGATAATAATCTCGAACCGAAGCAGATGAGCCTGGGAAAGAAGAGCCGCTTTTCCAGGTAGCCGGTCCTTACGGCAGATCTCTCTTCATCGCGGAGAGGCGCGCAAAATGACCCCGTTCCTCCATAATGATCTTTTCGATGGCGGGACGTTCCTTCTCGGGCACGTAGGCCTTCAGCTCCTGGTAAAAGGTTATGGAGTCGACTTCCCTCTGGATCGCGAAATCAAGCGCTTCCGCCACGCCGCTAATCTCCTGGAGGACCGCCTTTTTATCTTTCGAAAAAATTACCTTGCCGTCGATGTAATCATGAAGGTAGGCCATATACTCGCCGGGATAGCTCTCCGGGGCATCGATCCTTTGGACCAGGCTTAAGAGCCCCTGGAAGAACGATTTGTGGCGGACCTCTTCCGCGGCAAGGTCGTTAAAAAAATCGGTCACTTTTTTATCGCCGGCCATCTGGGCGGCCCTGAGATAAAAGAGCTCCCCGTCCTCTTCGATACGGACGGCAAATTTCAAAATGTCGGCAGCGTCAAATTTCAGCATCGACTTCCTCCTCTGAGATAGTTTTCGAATTAGAGAAATATATATTATTCAATGAGTAGTACGCAAAGGAATTGCGCAAAAAATGGTTTACCCCACTCCCTGCGCTTCAAAGAGCCGGCGGATCATCTCGATCGCCTCTTCCTGAAGGGTATGGAGATGGTCTGTTCCGAGGAAGCTCTCCGCATAAATTTTGTAGATATTTTCCGTCCCCGAAGGCCTTGCCGCGAACCACCCGTTTCGGGAGACGACCTTGAGGCCTCCGATGGCCGCGCCATTGCCCGGTGCTTCCGTTAATTTCGCAAGGATCTTCTCTCCGCCGAGCGTATCGGTCTTCACCTGATCGGGAGAGAGTTTCCCCAGCAGGGCCTTCTGCTCCGGGGTAGCCGGGGCATCGATGCGCTCGTAGACAGGGGCGCCGAACAGCTCGGTCAGGGCCTCGTAATGGACGCCCGGGTCTTCTCCCGTGACCGCGGTGATTTCCGCGGCCAAAAGACCCATGATGATCCCGTCTTTATCGGTGGTCCACACGGTTCCGTCTTTCTTGAGAAACGATGCCCCCGCGCTTTCCTCGCCACCGAATCCGTATTTTCCGTCGATCAAACCATCTACGAACCATTTGAATCCCACCGGCACCTCGTAGAGCGCGCGGTCGAGATGGCTCGCCACCCTGTCGATCATGCTGCTGCTCACGAGGGTCTTGCCCACCGCCGAACTCCCGCTCCATCGGGGCCTGTGCTGGAATAGATACCAGATCGCCACCGAGAGAAAATGGTTCGGGTTCATGAGTCCCGCGCTCCTCGTCACGATGCCGTGTCGATCGGCATCCGGGTCGGTCCCGAAGGCGATGTCGAAATCACCCCTTAAGCCCACGAGGCGGGCCATGGCATAAGGAGAGGAGCAGTCCATCCGCACCTTGCCGTCCTTATCGACCGTCATGAAGCCGAAGGCAGGGTCAAGGGCCGGATTGACGACCGTGAGGTCGAGGCCGTACATCTCTCTAATGGGCTCCCAATAAGGGAGCGACGCGCCGCCCAAGGGATCGACGCCTATGGTGATCCCCGAATTCTTTATCGCCTCCATATCGATGATGTGGGCGAGATCGGCAACATAGGGCAGGATAAAGTCGTATTCGTGCACCGTCCCCGAGGAAAGGGCTGCCCGTAAGGAGAGGCGCTTCACGCCGTCGTTGCCGCGGCGGAGAAGATCGTTCGCCCGGTCTTCTATCCAGCGGGTCACCGCCACATCAGCAGGGCCGCCGTGAGGGGGATCGTACTTGAAGCCGCCGTCTTCGGGCGGGTTATGGGAAGGGGTGATCACTGCCCCGTCTGCGAGGCCTGTCGATCTTCCGCGGTTGTAGGAAAGTACCGCGTGGGAGACTACGGGCGTGGGCGTATACCCCCCGCCTTTCTGGATCATCAGGTTGACGCCGTTTGCCGCGAAGACTTCGATGGCCGTGGCATGGCTCGGCTCCGACAGGGCGTGGGTGTCCATGCCGAGGAAGAGGGGCCCGTCAATGGAGCGGCCCGCCCGGTAATCGCAGACCGCCTGGGTTACGGCAAGAATGTGGGCTTCATTGAAGCTCTTGCGGAAAGACGATCCCCTGTGGCCGGAGGTGCCGAACTCTATGGCTTCCGCGTTGACGGCAGGGTCGGGGCTTTCCGTATAATAGGCGCTCACGAGTCTTGGTATATTTACGAGCAGGTTTCTGGGGACGGGTTTGCCGGCAAGTTCGTGCAATGCCATTATGGCCTCCTCAACGTGTCTTTATCTATAGCAATAATAATACAGGGTTCGGCGAAGAGGCAAGTCAGGCTATCCTTTTTTTCCCCGCCGGGTGCGATCTGCCTCGTGCCTTTCTGTAAAGGACGCGTCAGAGGCTCAGGATAAAACACTTCAGGTATTCGCCCTCGGTAAAAGGCACGAGAACGGGATGGTCGATGCCGTGGGTATGGGCTTCGAGGAATTTGAAGTTCTTTTTTGTCCGGCCCCCCGCTTCGGAGAGGATGAATCTCAGCTCCTCGACGCTCAGATGAGTGGAGCAGGAGCAGGTGAGGAGGATGCCTTCCCTGGCGAGGAGTCTCATCGCCGCCTCGTTGATGCCCCTGTAGCCTACGAGGCCTTCCTTCTTCTTTCTTCTGTCCTTGATGAAGGCCGGCGGATCGAGGACGATGGCATCGAATTTCTCACCACCTTGTTTCAGGTAACCCTTTACATCGGTGCAGACCGATTCGCACAGGTTATCGGAAAAGCCGTTCATCCTGATATTCTCTTTGGCGAGATCGAGGGCTGCCGCCGAGGTATCCACATTGACCACGCGCCTGGCCCCGCCTGCAAGGCTGTAGACGGAGAAACCTCCTGTATAGGAGAAGCAGTTGAGGACCGATTTGTCTCTTGTGTAGCGGAGGAAGGCCTTTCTCTTGTCCCGCTGATCGAGGAAGAAACCCGTCTTCTGCCCTTTCTTCACGTCTACAAGAAAGGCAAACCCATTCTCCCTGATGGTGAAAACGTCCGGGACATCGCCCGCCAGGGTCCCGGTCTTCGCCTCCATCCCCTCTATTGCGCGCTGGGTGATGTCGGAGCGCTCATAGATGCCCTTTGGCCGGACCACGTGATCGAGGGCGGCGATAATAGGGACCTTCCAGGCCTCGATCCCCCGCGTGTGGAACTGGACTACGAGATAGTCGCCGTATTTATCCACAACGAGGCCGGGCAGGAAATCGCTCTCGGCGTTAATAAGCCGGTAGGAGTCGGTTTCCGCGTTCTCCACGTACTTCCGGCGCAGGTTATAGGCCTTTTCCACACGGCGGATGAAAAACTGCTCGTCCACCTCTTCCTCTTTCTCATGTCCCCAGATGCGCACGGTGATCTGAGAATAGGAGCTGAAATACCCCTGGGCGAGAAATTCCCCGGAGCTGCTCATGAGCCGGACGGGCTCACCCGCGGGAATCGCGTCGGGGATCGGCTCGAAGGCCTGGGAAAATACCCAGGGGTGGCCGCCTACTACAGGTCCGATACGTTTCTGTTTTACGGTTAGTGTAATCATGGGGTATAGAGTAACCTATCGAACCGCCCTGTGACAAGGCCTTAAAAATTGTCTGAAGAAGGGACTTTTTGAAGACCTCACAAAAAAATTCTTAAAAAACCCATTTCATAATCGGTCGGAGCGGAAGCCGAATGCTTCCCACCCATCCCCCTCACTTTGACCCGGGGGATACTACCTCGCCCCTTTTTCCGCTGAGTTTTCTTCGCTACCCTGCGCTTAACGCACCAGGATGAACAGAGGAGCACCTTCCTTGAGGCGACTCTGCCCTTCGAGGGGGTCCTCTTTTTGAAAAAGGGCTACTCTGTCTGTAAAGGACATGAATTGATTGTTAGGGGAGAGACATGATAAAACTGAAGGGGGAAAACCATTCAAAGGAGCGGGTATGAGAGAACTTTACATAAAAATAGCGGAATTATTGAGCCGGGGGGAGAGTTTTGCGGTTGCCACCATTTTTGATAAGGCGGGCTCCGCTCCCCGTGCCGAAGGGGCGAAGATGGTGGTGAGGGCTGACGGCTCCATCGCGGGCACCATCGGAGGGGGACGGCTCGAAGCGGACGCCATAGGCCTCGCACGGGAGGTCATCGATAAAAAGAAGACGATTACCCACACCTTCGATCTTACCAGCGCGGATGCCGCGGGCTCCGACATGATCTGCGGAGGATCGGGAGAGATACTGATCGATTATATCGACGCAGGAGAGGAGAACAACCTGAAAATCTATTCGGAGGCCGCCCGGATCGTCTCTCAAGGGAGGAAAGGCTGGCTCATCACCGTTTTGGACAGGCAGACCGGGGCAGAGGGCGTGTCGAGAGAGCAGTGTCTTATAGGGGAAGATAGACGCGTCATCGGCACCGTCACCTGCGATCCTTATCTCCTTGAAAAGCTGATTTCGGGCCCCGCAAAGATCACCCTCCATTCCGAGGCTTTCGATACACACCGTTTCCTTGTGGAGCCCCTGCGACAGGGGGGTACGGTCTTTCTCTTCGGGGCGGGACACGTGTCGCAGAAGATCGCACCTTTGAGCGCAAGCGTCGGTTTCAGGACCGTGGTGCTCGATGACCGGGAGGATTTCGCCAACAGGGAACGCTTTCCCGAGCCCACGGAGATAAAGGTGATAAATTCCTTCAAGACCCTCCCGGACCTCGGCATAGGTCCTGACAGTTATCTCGTGATCGTCACGAGGGGCCACCTTTTCGATAAGCACGTACTCGAACAGGTACTGAGGAAAGGGGCGGCATATGTCGGCATGATCGGCAGCCGGCGCAAGAGAGATCTTATCTATGAGGAATCCATGGGCCGGGGTTTTACGAAGGAAGAGCTGGCACGCGTCTTTTCTCCCATCGGCACCGATATCGGAGCGGAGACTCCGGAGGAGCTGGCCGTTTCCATCGTAGGGGAATTGATCAAAGTGAGGTCCGAAAAAAGCGGCAGCGGAAAAAAGAAGCGGGACAGTGAAGTCGTATTCTGCGGCAACATAAAACAGGTGTAGTCCGCAATTAGGCATCTTTCTCTCTTTCGGCGGCTCCGGTGTTGACTTGGCGGGGCGGAGTTAGTATAAAAAGCGAGGGGCCGTAGGATAAAAACCGAATAAGGGAAGGTGACATTGCGCGTGCGCTTTAATGTATTTTGCCACACCGAATGGGGTCAGGACGTCTATGTTCTCGGCTCCGGGCCGGAGCTGGGAGAGTGGGACCGCGACCGGGCCTTAAAAATGGCCTATACGTCCGGCGGCATCTGGACCGGGGTTGTCACCATTCCCGATTGTCCGGCACGTGCTTTTGAGTACAAATACATAATTAAGGCAGATAAGGGCTTCCTCCGGGAAGAGACCTATCCGCGGTCTGTGGCGTCCGTTCTTCAGGGACAGGAGATATCCGGCACGATAGCCCTTCTCGATACGTGGGATGACCCATCCGACCCCGACTCCCTTTTTCGTACTGCCCCGTTTGTGGAGACCATATTCAAGCGCACCCCCGGCGCCTTGTATGAAAATAGCGACCTCGGGGACGGCGATTCGTCCTCCCCGATCAAAATAAGGCTCCGGCTGCTGAATCCCCGTGTGTGCGGCGATGATGTGGTTGCAGTCATCGGCAGTATCCCGTCCCTCGGCGAAGGGGATAAGACGAAAGCCGTCCCTATGGATTCGTCGCACTTTCCCTATTGGACGCTCGATCTGACGGTTTCGCCGGATGTGGCGGAATTCTCTTATACCTATATTGTCAAAGAGAGGGGCGGCCGGATCATTGCCCGGGAAGAGAGTCCCGAGCGCAACGTTCACCTCGCGGACCACCTTTCTCTTGAAAAGGGTGATGGCACCGGCCTGATTCAGGTGACCGACAATAAATTCCATTATGAAAAAAAATGGAAGGGCGCGGGTATCGCCATACCCGTCTTTTCTATCCGCACTGAAAAGGGGCTCGGAGTGGGGGAATTCTGCGACCTCAAGGATCTTGCCGAATGGGCGCGGTCGAGCGGGTTTCAGCTCATCCAGATGCTGCCCATCAATGACACGTCCGCCTACATGAGCTGGATGGACTCATACCCTTACAGCTGCATTTCCGTCTTTGCCCTCCACCCCCTTTATCTGAACCTCGAAGCGATAGGGGATTTACCGGCGGGGATGGCTGGTGAGATCGCGCTCCACAGGACGAGTCTCAATAACTCGCCGGTATTTGAATACGAGCGTGTCATGGCAATTAAACGGCCTTTTCTCATGCGCATTTTCGAGGCGCAACAAGAGGCCTTTCTCTCGTCCGTCGAATTCAACCTTTTTCTCACGGACCACGGACACTGGCTCAAGCCCTATGCGGTCTTTTCCTCATTGCGGGACCATTTCCGGACGGGCGACTTCACCCAGTGGGGTCCCTGGAATGAAGGGAAAAGTGAAGAGATAGAACAGCTCGCCTCACCCGGCTCCGAATTTTACGGGCTCGTCTCTTTTTACTATTTCATTCAGTATCACCTTCACCTGCAGCTCCTGGAAGCTTCCCGTTATGCGAAAGAGCGCGGCGTGGTCCTGAAGGGAGATATCCCCATAGGCATACAGAAACGAAGCGATTCATGCTGGATAAAGCCCGAGCTTTTTCATATGGACCGATCTGCGGGCGCGCCGCCGGACCCTTTTTCCGATTCCGGCCAGAACTGGGGCTTTCCCACCTATAACTGGGAGAAGATGGCCGGGGATGGGTATTCGTGGTGGCAGCGCCGGATGAGGCACATGTCCCTTTATTTCCAGATGATCCGTCTCGACCACGTCCTTGGCTTCTTTCGAATTTGGGAGATCCCCGATGAATACTATTCCGGCCTCATGGGACATTTTAACCCCGTCATCCCGGTGACGGAGGAGGAGCTTGCAGGGCAGGGTTTCCGGGATTTGGAGCGGCTCACCGAGCCCTATATTCCGCGCTGGCTCGTGCGCGCCATATTCGGCGCCGATACGGATTTTGCGACTGTCCACTTCCTGGAGGAGACAAAGGAGGGGTTCTTCCGCCTGAAGTCCTCCTGCGCTACCCAGAGGGGGGCCGTGGAATCGGTGGATTCCCTCCGGGACAGCTCGGAAACCTGGAATATGCGGCTCAACGCGATGCAGGAGGGATTGTTTACCCTGATCATGAACGTCCTTTTCCTTAAGGACCCGGAAGGACCGGCCCTCCATCCCCGCATCAACATACGGGACAGCGCCTCCTTTGCATGCCTCGAAGGGTGGATGAGGGAGAGCCTCTATCGTCTTTACAACGACTATTTTTATCACCGGCAGGAGGAATTCTGGCGCGATTCTGCGATGATAAAACTGCCGGTCCTCAAGAAAGTCTCCAATATGCTCGTCTGCGGTGAAGACCTGGGAATGATCCCGGATTGCGTGCCCGGCGTGATGGAGGAGCTTTGCCTCCTCGGACTGCAAATTCAGAGGATGCCCAAGGAATCGGACAGGGAATTCGGCTATCCTTGGGATTATTCGTATCTGACCGTCTGCTCCACGTCGAGCCACGATATGTCCACTCTCAGGGGCTGGTGGGAAGAGGACAAGGAGAGGACGAAGAGGTTTTACCATAAAGTGCTCGGCCGCGAAGGAGAGCCGCCTCTCACCTGCGAAGCGCCCGTGGCGCGGGAGATCATCAGGCAGCACCTGGAGTCGCCGTCCATGTGGGCGGTTTTTCCCCTTCAGGATATCCTCGCCATGAGTGCCGATCTCAGGCGGCCCGGCGCTCCCCAGGACGAACAGATCAACATGCCCTCCGACCCGCACCATTTATGGAATTTCCGCCTTCACCTTAGTGTTGAAAAGCTGAGGGAAGAACATGAATTCAACGAAAATATCCTCAAAATGGTGCGCGATGCCGGGCGCCTTGGACCGTATTAGAAGGAGGTCCGGCCACTCTTTTCGAGAATTTCAGTTCAAACCCTTTTTCCCGCAGCAGATAAAACCGGATAAAGGGCGGATGAAAGCGTGTTTTCCGTCCAACCGGTGACACTACAGGTTGGACACTCTCCGGCCCGCAGCGCCGAGAGTATTTGACCGGCCAATGTCGGCCGGGCAAATCGCAGTCATTCTCCTTTCATCCGTTTTTATCCCAAGTTATCTGCGGCTAAACAGGATTTTGATCTAGATGAAGGGTCACTTTCGAGTCGTCGTTGCCCTTTACAAGAGGCCGGTCCATCTAGTAAAATAGTGCACCCATGTACATGAGGATCGGTCCGGGCAAATCCTATGCTCTTTAATTCATATTTCTATATTTTTCTCTTTCTTCCCCTGTGCCTCATAGTCTACTTCCTCTTGAACGACAGGAGGCTGACGAAGGCCTCCAAGGCCTGGCTCGTTCTTGCCTCTTTCGTATTTTATGGGTGGTGGAACCCTATTTACGTGCCTCTCATCGCGGGGAGCATCGTCTTTAATTACCTCGTGGGCACGTCGATTTCCAAGTTTCGCGACCGGGGGGCGCTCTCCCGCTCAAAATGGCTCCTCTGGACGGGCATTGCAGGCAACCTCGCCCTCTTGGGCTATTTTAAATATACCGATTTTTTTATTTCGAATGTGAACGGGCTGGGCGGGCTTTCCCTCTCGCTCCTCCATATTGCCCTGCCCCTGGGCATAAGTTTCTTCACCTTCACTCAGATCGCATACCTGGTGGACAGGTCAAAGGGGAAAGTGACCGAGTACAGTTTCATGAACTACGGCCTCTTCGTGACCTTTTTCCCCCATCTCCTTGCGGGTCCCATCATTCACCACTCGGAAATGATGCCCCAGTTCGACAGGAGAAGAAATAAGCTTCTCGATTCGGAGAACCTCACGAGAGGGGCTGTCCTCTTCTTCACGGGGCTTTTCAAAAAGGTCGTGATAGCCGATACTTTCGCCATCTGGGCAAACGGGGGCTACCAGAACCTGGGCGACCCTGCACTGGTTCAGGCATGGGTGATCTCCCTTTCCTATACCCTGCAGCTCTACTATGATTTTTCCGGTTATACCGACATGGCGCTTGGCTCCTCGCGCATGTTCAATATTATCCTGCCCATAAACTTCGACAGTCCTTACAGGTCCCTCAATATCCAGGAATTCTGGCGAAGATGGCACATTACGCTGGGGAGGTTCATGAGGGATTACGTCTATATCCCTCTCGGGGGCAATAAGGCGTCGGAAGGCCGTATCCTGCTTAACATCATGATCACTTTTTTCATCGTCGGCCTCTGGCATGGAGCGGGGTGGACGTTCGTGGCCTGGGGATGCATGCACGGCGCAGCCCTCGTGGTCTACCGCGCGTGGAATAGACTCCATATCTCCATGCCCAAGTGGCTGGCATGGCTCATCACGTTCAATTTCGTGAATGTGGGATGGGTATTTTTTCGGGCGCCCACCTTCGCAGACGCCCTTAAAATATTGAAAGGCATGGCCGGGCTGAACGGGTCGGGGCTACCGGGGACGACGGCCCCTTTCATCGTTAAGGTGAAGGAATTTATACCCGACCTTAAAGAAGTGGTGCAAAGGATGGGCGACCCGGACATCATGCTGATCATGTTCTTCCTCTTTCTCCCCCTGTCGTTTCTCTTCAGGAATTCGAATCAAATCGCCGCGAAGTTTCAGCCGGGGACAATCCCGTTAATCGTCTTCTCCTGCATCGCCGCGCTTTCCGTGCTTTACCTCGGCTCTTATTCCGAATTCCTCTATTTCAGGTTCTGATATGGCCCGGTACAAGAGGATTTCCTATCACAGATGGCTGAAGCGCTTTTTCATCTTCTTCCTTTCTCTTCTTGCCTTGGTGGCCCTTTTCAACCTCCTTGCAGACGGCGTCGGTATATTCCGTCTCAACGCGGGCCTCAAGCAGGTGGCAACGAACCTCCTGGCGGGAAAGATGGTGGCCGGCCGGTTCAGCACTTTTGACGAGCGGGAGCTGCAAAGGTTGATAGTCGAGCAATACAAGGGCCGAAGAGATATCATTGCGATCGGATCGTCCCGCACCATGTCGCTTCGAGAGAAATTTTTTCCGAGAAGGCCGAATTTCTTTAATCACTCCACCTCGGGCGCCTTGCTTGGCGACATGGCGGCCGTTATCGGTCTCTACAGGAGTAAAGGTGTACTCCCCGGAACGGTCATTCTGGGTATAGACCCCTGGATATTCAACACGGATAATGGACTGGGCAGGCCATGGGAGACCCTCAGCCAATATTGCCTCGATATGATGAAGGTGATCGATGAGAATAAAAGGGACGGCAACGGGAAAGAAAGGAAGGTAGATACCCCGCCCAAAGTCGACCGTACCGCCCGCGTGAGGCAGCTCATCAACCTCGATTATACGCTGCAAAACTGGAAAGCGCTGCGTAAGGGCAAAAGGATGAGGCCCACGACTACCGCCGAAATAGATGATTTCGTGCGGGAGCCGGACGGGAGTATCCATTTCCCTTATCAATGCAGGCATTCGAAGATGGGCGGGGAAGGGCCGGCAAACTTTATGCCCGACTCATATTTCAACAATTTCAATGCTTTTTATGGTACGGAGATCCTCGAAGGGTTGGTGCAATACCTCCAGAGCCGGGGCGTGCGAGTCGTTTTTCTCCTGCCGCCCTTTCACCCGCGGGCATACCGTGCCGCCCTGGAGGTTCCGAAATATCACGTTACTCTGCAAGTCGAGGATTACCTGAGGGGCCTGGCCCGTAAGAAAGGCATTACCGTGATCGGCTCCTACGATCCCGCTCCCTATGGGTTTAAGGGCGAGGATTTCTTTGACGGCACCCATGGCCATCCGAACGTCATGGAACGGCTATTCAAAGGATACAAGTGAGGGAAGTCTCTATAGTCTAAGTCCTTATCAAAGGCGCGTTAAGAGACTTATGACTCTGCTGCTTTCCATAACGTCTGCATAGACTGCGGCCAGGGCTGCCATGAAAGACGCATGCACGTCCCGGGCAGGCACCTCGATGCCGTTGAAGCTGAGCCCTTTCGTGGCGCAGGCGTCGTGTGTCACGAGGCACCTGAAACCTCCGTCAAAACCGGCCCGTACCGTGGCATCGACGCACATGTGAGACATCATGCCGGTCACCACGACTGTATCGATCGCCAGGGACCTTAGGTGCGCACCCAGGCCCGTCTCCCTGAAACTGTTGGGATAATGTTTTGTGAGGATTGTTTCTTCGGGAAGGGGTTCTACCGACGGATGAAACTCGATGCCCGTCGTATGGGGAATGAAGAACGTCGCGCTCTCAGAGAGGGAAACATGGCGTATGTGAACGAGGGGAAGGTTAGACCCCCGGAAGACCTCGAGGATAGTCTTCGCCGCGTGTGCGGCCTCGAGGGGGCCCGATAATTCCATACGCCCGCCGGGAAAATAATCCTTCTGAATATCGATGAGGATCAGCGCCGGTTTCATGTTATCTCCATCCTTCCCGAAGCCCTCGCCGGGCTTCCGATTTCAACATCCGCTGATAATGGAATTTAAGGTGCGTAAAAGACCGCCCCCGCGAAGCTGACTGATGAGCGTCCGTCGCTCCACTGTCCGTAGTCGATGATTTTACCCCTGTGTCCTTCCAGGAGCTTCAATTGAATGTAGATAGACGTGAGCCCGCATATCCTTCTTTTATCCTGTTCCGCCCTGACCTCTTCGAAAAATGCCCGGCCATCGACCTTTTCCACGTGCCGGAGAATCGCTTCGTCTCTTTCTTTTGAGCGGGCGAGGGTCTCCCCGTCGAGGGGCGAAGGGTCTCCGAACTGTGCCCCTATGTGGGCGAGGTCCGCACCGGAAAGGAGAAGGCAGGGTTTGCCGTACTCCTTGAGCACCTCTCTCAGCCCTTCGACCAGGCGGCTCATCTCCTCTTCCTCGAGTCCTTTATTACCCACAATGTACTCGTGCATGGAACCGGTCAGGATAGGGAGGATTTCGACAGGGGCGCCGGCACACAGGTGCTGGATGAGTGGAAGCTGAAGCTCGATGGAATGCTCGTTTCTATGGGGCCATTCGTTCACGCACCCTTTCAGGTCCCGGTGGGACCGCACGAGATCGCACACCCCCGCGCAGGCAGGGACCACGCCCAAGGGGGTAGCGAAGCCTTTTGTGGAAATATGGAGCATTCCTTCCGCGTAACCGTGGCACGTGCCGAATATCACTATTAAAGGTCTTTGGGCGCCCCTGAGATAGGCGTACACCTGCCGGTATACCTCTTTGCCCCGACCGTAATCGATGTGGGGCGCGAGGATTCCCGTAATCGAACCCTCGGGCTTTTTTGACGGGAGGGTAAGCATATCGTCAAGATAGGCGAGGAGATCGGCGGACTCGCCGGGATAGCTTTTCCCGGCGAGGGACGATTCTCTCACCGGGGCGTCCTCGTAGGCCTTCTTTATCTCGTCAAACCGGCTCAGATACTTCCGGTTCATGAGAAAGAGGTTCGAGTCCATGGCGAGGACCACCTCTCGAATCCGTTCCAGGTCAATCATGCCGCCGGCGATCTTTCCGTAATCGCCCTGAATCTCCTCCAGGGTCCTCGTGCCGTCCATAAGAGAAAGAAGAAAGGCGGTGGGCCTCGACACAATGAGGGCCTGTTCGACTATACCCTCCGAGTCCCGTAAGAGTATCATCTCCTCCCCTTCGTGCACGATGGGCGACGCCTCAATCCAGCGTAATTTCGGTCTTTCCATATTTATTCCTATAATGCATGCATGTCCGCAAATCCATCCCTACCTTTGAGCAATTAAGATAACCCGCGAATCATCCGGGAGTCAAGAGAACCAGTCTCTAGTCGCTAGTCTCTAGTGAAAAACAAAAACGGTGACTTTTGCAGGTTGTAACTGGGGCTGCCTTCTCATTGTCTTGCCGTTACTAGAGACTAGAGACTGCCTTATAAGCCGTCGCTTATAAGGCATCCCGGGAACCGGGAGTTGCAGCTCATTACGTGGGTTATGGCGTTGGTGTCGTATTCGTCCCCGGAATGGTAGGTCTCGAAGAAATTGTTCAGCTTATCCACCTTGTCGGCCATTTTGCCTACTGATTGGAGGCCCAGGGAGACGCCGTAGTTGGTGAAGGCGAACTTCATGTGGCGGAGATAGGGTTCGCGGCAGAAGTAGCCGGGTGGATCTACCCACATGGTTTCGAGGGTCTCCAGACAGCGCTCCTTCTGCAATAAAGCCCACGGCTCCTCCGGGAAAAAATGCGTGGTCCAGAGCATCATGCCGAGGCCCAGGTCCTGAGTGACCACGAGGTCCCGGTACGTCTTTTCCACCAGCTTTTCCATCTCCTTGATCTCCTGTGCGAGTCCGTGAGGATCGAGGAGCCGGTAGACCACATATCCGTCGAAATGGTCTATTCCACCCAATCCGGAGCCAGGATAGGGACCGCTCAGGTCCTCCTTCATCTTCCATATGACCCCCTTTTCAGGGATTACGAATGCGTGGTGAATCTCCCAGGCAAGATCGACGGCGATCTCCCTGTACTCGGGTTTCACTTTCCCAAGCTCGCCGAGCGCGAAGATCCACATGATAAGATAGTGGTAGTACTGACCGTCCCTGTCCGGCTCCTCGCCGATCCTTATGCCTTTCGGCCTGCCGAGGACCCGATAGACCTCCTTTACCACCCATTCCGCCTCGTGAAGATAATGTGCCTCCCCCGTCTCCTTATAAAGGGACGTGAGGAGGGCCACGCCGAAGGCATCGGTCCAGAGATATCTGAGCCCGTTGGGCCAGATGTGATGCTCCCTCATCCACCCCAGCTTATCGATCACCCTGCTCAGCTCTTTCAGCAATCCTCACCCCTGGATATTTTCAGGTAAGGCTCTTTCGCGAAGGAGCCCATTTCAGGGCACGCGGGTTTTGCATAGTGTGGAATAGGCTTCCATGAAAGTGGGGAATCCCACGGTGGGGATAAGGAGGAGGAGGGCATGTTTCATCTCTTCATCCGTAAGGCCCGCTTCCCTTCCCTTCGCAATATGGGTCTCTAAGGCTACCCGGTGACCTGTGGCCCCCGATACTGCGATCTTCACAAGCCACCTGACCTTCTCGGGCAAGGAGCCGGACCTTTCATGGATCTCCGCCCCGAGGGCTTCATGTTTGTCATAGATAAGGGGAAATTCCTCTTTGAAAGTGGTGAAGATCTCGTGAATATCCTTCATATTCACCCTCCTTTTCCGCGGGGGTCCCGGATTTGAAAATACCTTAAATATCTAGTATAATTCTCATCAGGTCCTTGTCAAGGAGCGGCCGCTCTCGCTCGCTTCTCTGATTGACCGGTTTTGAGACAGCCACTTGTTTCGCTTCTCTTATTCTGATAATCTTTTCCGACACGACACGGATGGATTAGTGTGGAGGCTTTTTATGAATGTACTTTCGGCCATAGGGAATACGCCCCTTGTCGAGCTTATGAACATCGTTCCGAACCCGGAGGTGAAGGTCCTCTGCAAACTCGAAGGATGCAATCCCGGAGGCTCGGTGAAGGACAGGCCGGCCCTCTATATGATCACGAAGGCAGAGGAACGGGGAGAGCTTACTCGGGATAAGATAATTCTCGAAGCCACCTCTGGAAACACAGGCATCGCCATTGCGATGATAGGGGCGGCGAAGGGATATACGGTAGAGCTTTGTATGCCTGAGTGCGTGAGCAGTGAAAGAAGGCTCATCCTCGAGGGGCTCGGCTCCCATGTATTCCTCACCCCTGCAAAGGAGAATATTGACGGGGCCATAAAAAAGGCGCTCAGGCTCCTTGAGACGGAGCCCGAGAAATACTTCATGCCCAACCAGTACGACAACAACGATAACGTCCTTGCCCATTTTGAGACCACCGGCCCGGAGATCTTCAGTCAGACAAAGGGCGAGGTGGATGTATTCATTGCCGGCATGGGCACCACGGGCACGCTCATGGGTACCGGCCGGTACCTGAAATCGGTCAAACCCGCGGTAAAGGTCGTGGGTGTCGAGCCTGTAATGGGCCACACCATCCAGGGGCTCAAGAATATGACGGAGTCTATGGTCCCTCATATTTATCACCCCGAGGAACTGACCGAGAAGGTCATGGTGGAGGATGGGGAGGCATTCGAAGTGACACGCCTTCTCGCCCAGAAAGAAGGACTTTTTGTCGGCACCTCCGCGGGCGCCGCGGTTGCGGTAGCGCTTAAAAAGGCGAGAGAGCTGGAACACGGTATTATCGTGGTCATACTGCCCGACCGGGGAGACCGGTACCTCAGCACCATGCAGTTCAGATCGGTCTGCGCCAAATGCCCGCCCTGATGCAGCCGCCTTCAGGCGCACATATTAAAAGAAAAAGGACGAGCACCAATGGCTAAATCCGACCGAACCCATCTTCGAAACATGTGGGACCTCCTTCCTCCGAAGGTCCAAAAGGCGCTGGACCGTTCTGTAGAAAACCAGCCTCTTTCCGAGGCAGGCGCTCACGACCCCGAGGCAAAGCAATGTCCCCGGTGCGGCGGCTCCCGGACAATAGATTGTAATGGGGTAAAGGGAATTGCCGATCCGACGGTGGGCCTCTGCGTGGCATGCGGATATCTTTGGTGCCTCGAATGTGAGACCCATCTCATCTCCACGGTGACATGCGGCCACTGGAAGATCTGTGCAAACTGCACTGAAAGCAAGGATGAAGCAGGTTACTGCCGCACTCTTCCCCGCGAATGCAGGCATATCGGGATCTGGCTGGACAGGAACAACCCCAGGGCGTAACTTTCGCTTTATTCCAATTCCAACTCAAAGCGCTCTCTTCGTTGCACTCGTCATCTGTTCCTCGGTGTACTGTAAAGTACACCTGCGTCGCTCCTTCCTCAGCGCCTCGATTTCATCTTTGATTTGGAATTGGAATTACAGCATATTTTTGACCCGCAGCTGGAGCTCGATGAATGTCGACCTCGATATCTTGAGAGAGCCGTCCTCCCTTACTTTCTTCGGTTTGCAATGCTTGACGGCTTTCACCACGCAATCCGCTACGGTGAGGTTGGTCGTCATCAGGTAGCTGAAAGCCCACCCGGTGATCTCATACTTATCGTGTTCCGACAAACCGGAGAATATACTCTCAAACATCGGTTTTTCCTGACGCCATTCCCGCAATCTCTCCTACTTCCACAACTTCGGACGACCCGTCCTGAGAAGAACGCTCCTCCAGCCAAAGCTCGGATACGATATCTTCCACCCCTTCCAGTCGGTCGAGATAGGTGAGCCCTTCCAGGTGATCGTATTCATGCTGGCATACCCGTGCAGCAAAACCGTGAAATTCCCGTTCTTCCTCAGCGCCCTCCTCACCCGTATATTTTATCGTAATCGAGGTAAACCTGGGGACTACTCCCCGAATACCCGGAATGCTCAGGCATCCTTCCCAGTCCTTTTCGATTTCGTCGGAGTGGCCGGTGATGAGGGGATTAATCATGACTACCGCCTCCGGCCCGGGTGTGCCGGGATCGGGATCATTTAGATTTATTACCATAATAAAGAGCCGCAAAGAGACGTCCACCTGGGGCGCGGCGATACCTACGCCGCCCGAATCGGCAAGGGTCTCCATCATATCTTCGATGAGGCTCCGGACCTCCGGCGACCCCCCGTCGTCTACGGAAGATGCCTTCATCCGCAGGGTGGGACAGCCCAAGGGTGCAATTTTTCGTAACGCCATTGATTCTCCTTCTATAAGATCGCCTTCAGGAAGTAGCGGGAAGGGCATCCGGGTCATTCCGGCGGGCTAAGGGAAGACTTCGTTGAAACGGTTATCCCTCTCTATCTCTCTTATTTTTCGCGATAACGCATGCTCGAGGGTCCTCGTCATATTCAGGAATTCGACCGACGCGAAACCGAGCTCATGCTTAAAGCGCTCGTTTTCTCCTTCCCAGGTCCTAAGAATCCGGCCGTCCAGATTATATGTTTTTCCTTCCAGCGTCATGTAAAGCTCCACTTTGCGGTCCGGCTCAAAGACAAAACGCTTGTCGTGGCTGAAACGCGCGCCCCCCAGGGAGATATCGAGGATATTGACCTGTTTATGAAAGACGCTTAAGGCCAGGTTACTCCTTCCGGTCGGCTCCACCCGATAGAACATCCGTATACTGTAGGGCGAAGGCTCCACCCTCATGGAGACCTCGAGGGCCGTCACTTCCTGGGATGAATTAAGTTTATACCCCTCGAGGAACCTGACGAGCACGGCAGGAAATCCGTAGCGGACGGCCTCGCCCTTCTCATGAATAAGGTAGGTGACGATGAACTCCCTGTTCAGCATCGATTTCAATATGGGAGGGTCGGTCTGGGCCATGATCACGGTCCGGCCGTTCACCTCGTAGACGATCGAATTCTTCACATGGATGATCTCTTTCATGAGATCGATCTCCGTGACTATCCGCGTATTTATTCCAGGTCGAAAAGTCATATTCTGTTCATCGTCTCCTAAACTGAATAAATTAAGATATTTCGACAAAAAAATCCATTAGAGAAGGTAGACAATGCAGGTTCGGCGGGCAAAGGCGCCGGAGGGGCGCCGCACGCCCCTCCGGCACGGATCACTTATAGACGGCTTTCATATGGGTCGGTGCCTTGAGGTCGAGGCTTGCGATCACCTCTGACTGGGCGGCAAGCTCCGCAAAGGTTTTGTTCCGGGCGTACAGGCTGTTGAGGTCATCCTTCGACAGGTGGAGGATGACATACTCGAGAAATCCGCCGTTTTCCCTGCACTGGGAATAATCACGGACAGGCCAGTAGACGCCGAAAGAGAGGCCCTCGACGCCGGCAGCCTCGATATCCGATTTCTTGATGTAGAGCAGGTATTTCTCAAAATAGGCGCCCATCACCTTCGAAAACCGCTGCTCCGGTTTGGATGTACTCTCGTCGAAGACGATCTCCGGGGGCCTCACATTCACCATCAAGTAATAATGGCCGTTATTCTTCGGGTCTTTCAAAGTGGTGAAGCCGATCCCTTCTCGGTAGATATTTATCTGGGATGCCCTGAGCCTTGCATAAATATCTCGTAAAAGGGGCTTATTCCTGTCATACAGGTTTTTGAGCTGGACTTCATCGTAAGAGTTCTTGAAGCTCTCCTCTTCCGTCTTCGCCATATGAACGGGGCCTACCGTGCATGAAGTCAGAATAAAAGCGATGATAGCAAAAAAGATACCCTTTTTCATTTTAAACACCTCTTCAATTAAACGTCGTATCGGTTCTGACGGCAAGGATCTCTCCCCCGAGGCACTCTTCGCCCGCGGCCACTGACCATGGGCGGAAGAAATTCACACTGTCTTTCAGTGAAAAATGCTGCACTACATCCTGCTACAGATGATAATATACCCCCTGTTAAATGTAAAGTTCTTAAAAAACGCCAAGGGATCCGATTGACGCGCACCCTCCCCTTCATCACCTGGCAAACAGGGAGACGAGGGCGTGCCGGAATTCCATCAATTGATTGAGAAGGGCAAAAATGGACACACTAAAGAAGACTTTGGCGGCATCGCGGTAGCCGGGCCACAGGAGTTGAAAATGTTCGCCATAAGTGTCCGCTCCCCAGAAATACCGTTCAAGAATGGCGACCAGGCATATGCCCAGAAAAAATGAGAAGAAAAAGGTTAGCCCCTGGATTATGGCGGCCAGTATTGAATCCTTTGTCGAACCGAAGATGAGACGAATAATGAGGGGAACAAAGTAGAGGAGAAAAAGGGAGCCGAAATGGAATCCCATACCGAACCAGATCCCCACGAGCATTCCCACCGGCAGGAAGATCAGGACGAGGACGAGACCCGCCAGGAGTAATATGGCCGCCGGGCCGCCTCCGATCATTTCCCGTCGGTGGGTGAAAAAGAAAAGCAGACGGTCTTTCCCTCCTACCATGAGGAGAAGAAAAACGAGTGGAATGGTGGCCAGACAGGCGAAGAGAAGCATGCGCGTGTAGCCCACATTCATACCGGGGCTGATCATATGGCGTAGCACATTGCATGCATAATATCCGGAAATGCAGAGGCTTACGACCGCCATAATCCTGTTCATCTCTCCCCCCGGCACGCTTAACAGATAGCTTAACAGATAGTCGTTGGTCGTTAGTCTCTAGTCGTTAGTAACGACAAGGACAAAGAAATAATTCCAGATGCAAAAATCGCGTCCTGGTCTTTCACTATCGACTAATGACTGTATGTTAAGCTATCGACTAACGCCTGCTTTTCCTTGACCAGTATAAAATGAACTATTCAGGCGGTCAATAATTATGAGTCCTGCCCGTCAGAGTCCCTCTGTTTGACATCTCTTCTCTATGCTATAAGTTATAAAAGGGTACCTGTTTTCTGACACCACATGACAACCGGGGAGAACGCGCAATGAGATATCCTTCAATCCTTACGGCCCTTCCGGGACCCGTCGCTTCAGAGCAAATCAGGATGGACCACAATTTTGTATCCCCTTCCTACACGAGGATTTACCCTCTCGTGGCGGAGAAGGCCAGCGGGCTCTGGGTCGAGGACCCTGACGGGAACCAGTTTCTCGATTTCACCGCCGGCATCGCAGTGTGCGCCACCGGCCATTGCCATCCCCGGGTGGTCGACGCGATCAAAAGGCAGGCCGACCGCCTCCTCCACATGTCGGGCACCGATTTTTACTATACCCCCCAGATTTCCCTTGCCCGGAAGCTCGCGTCCCTTGCGCCGGGCAAGGGGCAGAAGAAGATATTTTTCGGAAATTCGGGCGCCGAGGCCGTGGAAGCGGCGTTCAAGCTCGCCCGATGGCATACGCGGCGGGAGCTCAATATCGCCTTTTTCGGCGCTTTCCATGGCCGCACTATGGGGGCCCTTTCTCTGACGGCGAGTAAATCGATACAAAAGAGGCATTACAACCCCCTCGTCCCGGGCATAACCCATGTGCCTTACGCATACTGCTACCGTTGCGCCTACGGGCTTTGCGCGCCTGAGTGCGGCCTCGAATGCGTGCGCTGGATCGAGGAGACCCTTTTTACCACGGTCATGCCCCCCGAAGAGGTGGCCGCCATATTCGTGGAGCCGATCCAGGGAGAAGGGGGTTACGTGGTGCCGCCCCCGGAGTTTCTCCCGGAGCTTTCGAGGATCGCGAGAAAGCACGGCATTCTCCTGGTGGCGGACGAGGTACAATCGGGCATGGGCAGGACAGGAAAGATGTTCGCCATCGAGCATTTCGACGTCTCCCCCGACATCATCGCCCTTGCCAAAGGCATCGCCTCCGGCATGCCGCTCGGCGCGATGATCGCCGATGGAGATATCATGGATTGGGAGGCAGGCTCCCATGCATCGACCTTCGGGGGCAATCCCGTCTCATGCGAGGCCGCACTCGCCACGATTGCCCTTCTCGAAGAGGAGCTGATGGAAAATGCGGCGATTCAGGGGGAGCGTCTCATGGAAGGCTTGAAAACAATCCAAAAAACATGCGAATCCATGGGAGACGTGCGTGGCAGGGGGCTCATGGTGGGAGTCGAGCTGGTAAAAGACAGGGAGAGGAAGGAAAGGGCAGGAGAACTCCGTAATGAGATCGTGCAGAAGGCCTTCCGGAAAGGGCTCCTCCTCCTCGGCGCAGGAGAGAATACGATCCGCTTCTGTCCCGCCCTCACCGCGAGTGCGGATGAGATCGACGTCTGCCTCGAGATCTTCGACCATGTGCTCCGCGAATCGATATCAGGCCGGTAGGCCCAACTGTCCGGGGCATCTTCGCACATGCACGCAGGCTTCTATGACCGGGAACTTTCCCGGTACGCTTCAGAGCAGCTTATCGGGTGTGATCGGCAGGTCCCGTATCCGTGTTCCCGTCGCATGGAAGACGGCGTTGGCGATTGCCGCGGCCACGCCGACGATGCCTATCTCGCCAAGCCCCTTGATGCCGAGAGCGTTTGCCGCGTCGTCCTGCTCTTCCACAAAGATCACCTCCATGTCGCACACATCGGCATTTACCGGCACGTGGTAATCCGCCAGGTTATGAGTCATGAAGCGGCCGAAATTCCGGTCGATTACGCTCTCCTCTTCCAGGGCCGTGCCGATACCCATAACCATCCCTCCGAGCACCTGGCTTCGCGCCGTCTTCGGGTTTAAAATCCGGCCGAGGGCGAGGGCGCTGACGAGCCGAGTCACACGGGTCGTGCCCAGGTCCCGGTCGACCCTCACTTCGGCGAAGACTGCCGAGTGGGTAAAGTGAGAAGACTTGCCAATATCCGGCGCCGGTCCCGCCGACACCTCCGCCTCGATAGTACGGGGGCCGCTATGCCGGATCGCGTCCATGAGAGGCAGGGTGCGGGAGCGGTCGCTCCCGAGCCTTATCTGTCCCTCGGCAAACTCCACGTCCTCTATTCCGGCATCTGCAAAGGGCGAGCCGGCAATATTCCGCGCCGATTGGAACAGCCTTTCCCGTATCTTTCCACACGCGGCCCTGACCGCCGATCCCACCGACAAGGCGGTAAAGGAGCCTCCTTCGACCGGCGCATTCGGCAAAGACGAATCGCCGAGTCTGAAAGTCACATTTTCCAAAGGCAGTCCGAGCATCTCCGCGGCAATCTGGGTCATGATTGTATAGGTGCCGGTGCCGATATCGGACGTCGCGCTGCCGACCGTGAGTTTTCCATCCGGAGTAAGGACGGCTTTCGCATCCGCCGGCGCGTGAAAGGCGTCCCACATGCCTCCGGCCATTCCCCAGCCGATCAACGCGCTGCCCTGCCGCATGGACCGCGGCTCGCGCTTACGTGCCGCCCATCCGAATTTTTGGGCGCCGAGGCGATAACAGGAGCGAAGCGCCTTGCTCGACCATGGCTTGTCGTTGATCTGGTCCTTTTGCGCGTAATTCCTCAGTCTCAGCTCGACCGGATCGATGCCGCATTTATGGGCGAGCTCGTCCATGGCACATTCGAGGGCAAAGAAGCCCCACACGGCGCCCGGGGCACGCATATCACCCGGTGTCGAGAGGTCGAGGGGCACGACCTTCTGACGGAGATGGATGTTATCGCATTGGTAAAGCAGGCCGGACCAGTTGGTTACCGTCTCATTGTAATCCTCGTATCGCGACGTCTCGGCTATCGCCTCATGGGTGATCGCCTGGAGCACCCCATCGGACTTGGAGCCGAGGGCGACGCGCTGCCAGGTCCCTGGACGGCGGGAGAGGCTGAACATCTGTTGACGGGTAAGGGAGACCCGGACGGAGCGCTTCAGCTCCCGTGCCGCCAGCACGGCCAGAAATACCTGGTACTGGGGGCGCAGCCCCGAGCCGAATGCCCCGCCGACAAAAGAAGAGATGACCCGAAGATCGTCGTGGGAATAGCCGAATACGTTACAGAGGTAGTTCCGGACATTCTGCACCCCCTGCGTTTTATCGTAGACGAAGAGCCGGCCTGTCTCGTCCCTGAATACGGTGGTGGCGAAGAGCTCCATAGGATTGTGATGCTCGCAGGGCGCGAGATACTCCGCTTCAATCCGTATCGCCGCTTCATTCATCGCTCTTGCGGCATCGCCCCTCTGTCCCTGGAGCACGATAAACTCTCGCGGTTTCGGTTCGTACGCCCTCTCCATCTCCTCGCAGAGGTCCGTGGCATGGGCCGAGGGCTCGTATTCGACCCGGACGAGAGAGGCCGCATATCGGGCAAGCTCCAGGGTTTCGGCGACTACCAGCGCGATCGGCTGGGCGCTGAACCTGATCTCGTCGTTGAAAAGGGGTCGGAAAGGAGAGCCGGGAGGCGCCACCTCGTCGATGTAATCCTCATCGGTCTCTCCCCGGCGAGGACTGTTATGGTGAGTGAATACCCGCAGTACACCCGGTAGTTGAAGGGCGGCGGAGTCATGGATCGTCCGGATCTTTCCCCTGGGGATCGCGCTCGACACGACCCAGCCATAGACCAGGTCCGGGATGTGTATCTCGGCGGGATATTTTGCAACCCCCGTCACCTTGGCGCGACCGTCTACCCTGCTCGTGGGCTTCCCGATGTAGGCGGTCTTCATAAGAGTACCTCCCCGAAGGCGGCCGTGTGTAATGCCCGAACCACGGCACGTCTGGCCATTTCGATTTTGAAGCTGTTGTATTCGAAACCTTTCGCTTCCCGAAGGAGCGCTTCGGCGACCCGCTCAAACGTCTCCCCGGTGGCACGCTGGTTGTCGAGCAGACTCTCCGCCTGGGGATCGCGCCATGGCCTGTGCGCGACGCCGCCCAGGGCGATGCGCGATTCCCTGATCCTGTCGCCGTCCAGATCGAGGGTAGCCGCCACGGAGACGAGGGCGAAGGCGTATGATGCCCGGTCGCGGACCTTAAGGTAACAGTGGTGATCCGCAAAGCCTTTCACGGGCAGATCCACTGCCGTGATAATCTCATTGAAATGGAGATTTGTCTCGATGTGCGGGGTGTCTCCGGGAAGACGGTGAAAGTCGGCGAAGGGCATCGAACGGTCGCCTTCAGGCCCGCTCACGTGGACCTTCGCTCCAAGAGCGGCCAGGGCAACGCACATGTCCGACGGGTGGGAGGCGATGCAGCGCTCGCTCGTGCCCAGTATTGCATGGGCGCGGTTGAACCCGTTGAGGGCGGAGCAGCCGCTTCCCGGTATCCGCTTGTTGCAGGGGGTAATAATGTCATAGAAGTAGCAGCACCGGGTCCGCTGCAGTAAATTGCCGCCCAGGGTCGCCATATTGCGCAGCTGGGGCGAGGCCCCCGCGAGGATCGCCTTCGCGAGCAGCGGATAGCGGCGCCCTACCTCCTCATTATAGGCGACGTCCGTATTGGTCGCGAGCGCGCCGAGTCTCAAACCACCTTCCCGGTTGGGAAGGATCTCCTTGAGGGCCAGGCGCGAGATATCGATCAGCCGGTCCGGCCGCTCGACGCCCTCCTTCATGAGATCGAGGAGGTTCGTGCCGCCGGCGATGAACCTGGCGGCCCGGTCCGTAGTCGCTTCACGCACCGCGTCCGCCGCGTCTTCGGCGCGGGTGTAGGTAAAGGGGTTCATTGTCCGCCTCCCTTTTCCTTCATCCCCATGACCTGTTCGATTGCCGCGACAATATTAGGGTAGGCCCCGCAGCGGCAGATGTTCCCGCTCATCAGCTCCCGGATGTGGGTCGGTGATTTCGCCCTGCCTTCCTTCAGTAATCCGGCGGCGGAGCAGATCTGCCCCGGGGTGCAGTATCCGCACTGAAGGGCATCGTGCGCGATGAATGCCTCCTGCAAGGGGTGGAGCGCCTCCCCTTTGGCGAACCCCTCGATGGTCGTCACCTCTGCTCCGTCATGCATGATCGCGAGGGTCAGGCATGAATTGATCCGCACGCCGTTCAGCAGCACCGTGCAGGCGCCGCACTGACCGTGGTCGCACCCCTTCTTCGTGCCCGTCAGATCGAGGTCTTCGCGCAGGACATCGAGCAGGCTCGTCCAGGGGGCAACCTCCAACTGTCTCATGACCCCGTTAACCTTCAGGGTGATCCCGGTTTTGGCAGCCGGAGAAGGGGATGCCTTGGCCGCAGTGTCAGTCATTTGATCGCTCTTCATATTTACTCCTTATGGTGCCTGTTACCGGACAGTCACGTTGGAGAACCGGACTTCCTTTTCTTCTTTTCGTTACGGGGAATAGAGAAAAGAGCAGGAAAATTGCCAATTGATGGTAAGATCCGAGCCGGCCCGCAATACCGCCCGCGTCCCGTCGATCATCATGACAATACGCTAATCATTGGATACCTTGGAATCAACTGTAGGGTTTTAGGCACTTCCAGCTTTCAAATCACGCCATTTTCCTCGCCGGTCTTTCCGCTGGTACGGTAACAAGGCTTACGGCGATGAGCTATTTCTGAATGAGAAGTGAAGGAGCCTGAAGAGATTTGGAAATCCAACATATTTCAGACAAAGAGATGATTTTGTTTGCAAATCAAGATATATATCAATTGACCAATCAACGCATCGGTCCGAGAACAAATTCATTGCAGGTGCGGAATGGGGTGTGCGTCGTTTTATGAAAAGCAGGGACGGGTATCAAGTTGTCCAAGTCAGAGACTCGGGAGTAGGCATGTTTTTTGTTATACCTATGGCGGGGACTGATGCGCTGGGGTACCCTTTTAGACCAAAGCTTGTTGCTGAACGTGAGCCCGCAAAGTAGGTAAGAGGTGTGGGAGACGGTCGTAAATAAGTAATAACTCATGGAAAGGAGAACCGTTTCTAACTTCCTGAAAGAGAGCCCATAGTATTCTTCTCTCTCGCGCTGAGTTTCATGCCTCTCATGCTTCACGGGAACGGGAGGGTTCTATACTCCCTGCGCCTTGCGAGCACCGTCGGGACCCACTCGGGGAGGAGAAACGCTCCGAAGGATAGCCAGCCGTGCCTGAGGAAGTACGACGAGTTTGGTGGCTGAGTGCCGGACGAACCGTCTTTTAGTGGGTAACGGGCGCAGCCGAAGCGGGGAGTATAGGGCCCTCCCGTTCCCGTGGCCACCAAATCCCCACTCCAATGGGAAGGGCTGTGATCGGTTCCATATGAACTGCCGCGTCGGCGGAGATCGACTCTTTATCGCTCGTTATTAATGAAAAGGGGCCGCGTCCTTTTCGGAACGCGGCCCCTTTGTCGGTCTTAGACTTTCTTAATAATTGTACGCCGTAGGCACGTTCTTAGCCTTTCCCTGGCCCTTCCAGTAGTCGACGCGGTCTTTATATTACGGAATATTGGGGGGTCCCCAGGGGCTGACTCCGTTCAACCATACGATAATTTTGCCGGCTTGATCGCCGGAGGCCAGCACTTTGCCGTCCTGTCTAAAAGTCAGGAAATTCACCGGGCTACTTTCGACACTGAGCATCTTCCTTCGAAAAGGGGCTTCCGTCTCCCATAGATCGATTCGCCCATTGTAGTACGATGAGGCGAGCGTCTTGCCATCGGCGGCATATTTGAGGGAGAGCACCATAGACCGTTGGGTGGTCGGTATCAGTTTCAAGCGAGATGCTGCAGCCACATCCCAGAGCACAATATTGGGAAAATTACCACCTGACGCGAGGACCCTGGCGTCCGGCGCAAAATCGATCGAACAAACCCTGCGGGAACGGGCGTCAAGGGTGGCTATTCTGTTCCCCGTGGAGGGGTCCCACATAATGACCAACCTGTCTTCGGAGCCTGAAGCAAGCACCCTGCCGTCCTTACTAAACACAACGCTGTTGATCGCGCGGTCGTGACCTTTAAGTTCTTTCACCTTCTGCCATGTCGCAACATCCCAAAGAGTGATTAAACAATCGGTTCCTCCGGACGCGAGGAGTTTTCCATCAGGACTAAAGGCCAAAGAACTGACCCAGGAGGACCCTGCTTGGAGGCTCTTGGTCTGTTTCCATGTCCCGGTATCCCACAGAATGATGCGAGAGTCGCTGCCGCCCGATGCGAGGACCTTCCCATCAGGGCTGAAGACTACTGAATTAACCGAGCCTTTACCTGCCGGACCCCCCCACGAATCAATGTCGCCATGGCCCTCGAGGGCCACAAGTTTTTTTCCAGTGGTAGCATCCCAAATCTCGACGTTTCTGGCATTATGTCCCGACGCAAGGAGCTTGCCGTCGGGACTGAAGGCGAGCGAATTTACGGCGGACCCGGAAACTATCTCAATTTTTCCCTGGTTCGTGTCAGCCACACCGTGGGGTATTGCAAAAACCACTGATATGACGATACAGAGGACGGAGAACGAAATGAACTTTTTCACAAGGAAGACCTCCTCAACAAGAATTAGTTTGAACCCTTAACGGGCCTGACAGCGTCAATAAAGCCTCATGACCTGAGGGTGGCGGGTAGGTGGCTTCTTTCTTACCCTATTGTCCTATAAATCCCGACGCATTACAACCATTCCGAGAAGTATCCTGAACGAGCCGCGGGCGTCCCCCCGGGCGACTTCGTGGAAGAGCGTCCGAACCGGCGGCGCATTCCTTCACTCCGCCGACGGCGTAGCCAACGTTGCCTTCCGGGTGTAAGTACCAAACCCATCTTCCTTCGTCATCGACTGGGCTGGTCAGGCGTTTTGACCTCAGGATTCTCCTGTTCTCCGTGAGGTGGCTGCTCAACAAGGGATTTGCTAAGGTCAGCGAGGAAGGCTTCCACGGTTTTGGTCGTGGATCCGGAAACCATCGTCCTCATGGCGCTCTTTCTCGTGCCTACCGACGTGAGGCTTAGCGGTGAGTCAGGATCCCCATCTTTCATGTCAGAGCAATATCTGTTGTTGAGGGACTTCGACTTCACGCTAAATTGAGTCAGGCCATGGACCCGAAGAAAAAGGAATCCAAAAATTCTGGGGCTCAAGACTTCAAGTTGGACCTGGATCACATTGTCAGACGAATGTTCAATTGAGGCGGACGATTCCTTGGCCATTCGCAGGAGATAATTCTTGAAGAAATCAAATCCGTCTTTATCGTCAAATTCAGTGCCCCCTGCCGGAGCAGCATCCGAGCATGCTAATTGGGTATATTCCCCTCTTAGGTCGGTAAATACGAATTGAACGGATCTGCCTCCCAGATCAATCGGCTTCTTTGGCGCGTAATAAGGAGCGTCTGCCGCAGCGCCGTGGCACAGCCCCGGCACACCGCACCACAACATAGCGGCAGTAAAAGCGAAAAGCATCAGTTTTCCTGGTATTCCTCCGAAACGCCCGCCACTCTTCATTCAAAGTACCTCCCCGGGAATTTGCACAAAAATTGTTACACAGTCAAGTTGTAAAGTCAAAAAACCCTCCAATAAGGAAGGGAAAAGTAGTCATAAGGGAACAGCCGCAAATAAGTACGTAGTTTTTGATATTAGGGACGACCGCAAGATAATAAATATTCTTAGCGCTCTTTGTAAGGTTTGTCGAGCGGGCCGGATAGTGCATAATGTACCAGCTTTTTTGTGGTAACAGCGGCTACATAGAGGAAGCCCTGGTGTCGACTCGTAGGTGCATTCTCAGGTGCAGCACCTAAATTACCCTCTCTTATGCCGACCCGGGCATATGTCGGAGTAGAACCATTTTCGCATATTAATAATAGACGATTAAAATAACGAATGAAACAGGATTTGGAGTTGGTAGGGCAGGAAAGAGCTTACGAACCTTTGAAGTTATATGAGAAAAATGGTGCCGAAGGCGGGATTTGAACCCGCACGAGTCGCCCCGCCACCCCCTCAAGATGGTGTGTCTGCCTATTCCACCACTTCGGCATCAGGTGTGTTTCTATTTACCACAAAACCATTATCTATGGCTATAAAAATATGCAAGGAGCATGCTCGTGACCATGAAGATCGCGACCGTGGCCGTGGTCAGTTTGGTCATGAAGACTGTTGAGCCCGAGCTACCGAAAAGGGTCTGGCTCGAACCGCTCCCGAAGGCTGCCCCTATCTCCGAGCCACGACCTGTCTGGAGGAGGACGATACATACGAGGGCTATGGACGCTAATACGTGTATTATACCGATTGCTGTCAACATTTCTTCTTCTCCGCTGCGTTTTTAATTATAGCCAGAAAGCCTTCGGCTTTCAAGGATGCGCCGCCCACAAGGCCGCCGTCGATATCTTCCATGCCGATGAGATCGCCGATATTTTCCCCTGTGACGCTTCCGCCGTATAGTATACGCACGTTTTGATCGAAATCTCCATACATATCGGCGATCAATTGCCTGATAAAGCGGTGGACCTCCTCCGCCTCGATGGGCAGGGCGGTCTTACCTGTTCCGATGGCCCAGACCGGCTCATAGGCGATGACCACATTGTCGAGGGAGGCTACGCCGTAGAGGCCCTTTTTCAACTGCCCACCTATCACGAACTCCGTCACCCCCTGCTCCCGCTCTTCGAGCGTCTCGCCCACACAGAAGATCGGCTTCAAACCCTCGGTAAGGCATTTCTTGACTTTGAGGTTTACGGTCTCGTCCGTTTCATGGAAGTATTTCCTCCGCTCCGAATGACCGATAATTACATAGGCGCACCCTGCGTCCCTGAGCATGGAGGGGGCGATTTCGCCGGTGAAGGCGCCCTTGTCCTCGTAGAACATGTTTTGGGCGGCAAGAGAAACCCTGGTGCCCCTAATTACCTCATTGACCGCACTGAGGGCGGTAAAGGGGGGCGCGATTACCACCTCGCCCTGATCGAGCCCGCCTGTCCCCTCCGCCACCGCGGCAGCGAGAGTCCTCGCATCGGAAATCGTGGTATGCATCTTCCAGTTCCCCGCAATCATCCAGTTTCTCACTGTGGCCTCCTTATGCGCCGAGCGCGGCGACTCCGGGAAGTGTCTTACCCTCGAGGAGTTCGAGGAAGGCGCCTCCGCCTGTAGAGATGTAGGAGATCTTCGCGCTTTCACCCGCCTGATGGACCGCGGTGTCCGTGTCTCCTCCGCCCACTATGGTGAGGGCGCCGGAATTGGCTACCGCCCGGACCACGCCGAAAGTCCCCTTGCTGAAAGGCTCGAGTTCGAACATGCCGAGAGGCCCGTTCCATACGATCGTTTTTGCGGTTTTAACGGCATCGGAGAAAAGAGAGGTCGTGGCGGGTCCGATATCGAGGCCCATCCAGTCCTTTGGCATCGCTTCCACGGTCACCACCTTCATTTCCGCGCTTGCCGAAGGCTCGGGAGCGATCACCGTGTCGACGGGCAGGTAGAGTTTCACGTTCCGGGCCGCTGCCTTCTCCATGATTCCCCGGGCCGTATCGAGCATATCCTCTTCGCATTTCGATTTCCCGATCTCGTATCCCTTTGCTTTAAGGAAAGTAAATGCCATTGCGCCGCCGATAAGGAGCATGTCCACCTTCTCGATGATCTTCTCGAGGACGCCGATCTTGTCGGAAACCTTTGCCCCTCCGATGATCGCGGCCAGCGGCCTTACCGGGTTCCCCATGGCTTTATTGAAATAATCGATCTCGTCCTTGAGGAGGAACCCCGCGGCGCACTCTTTCACCAGGGCCGTAATGGCCGTGTTCGACGCTGCCGCCCTGTGGGAGACGGCAAAGGCGTCGTCTATGTAGACGTCGGAAAGGGCTGCCAACTGTTTTGCAAAACCTTCGTCGTTCTTCTCCTCTCCTATGTAGAACCGGAGGTTTTCAAGGAGTATGACGTCTCCAGGCTTCATAGAGGCCACCGCCTTCTCCGCCTCGGGGCCTACGCAGTCGTTTACGAAGAGGACCGGCTTTCCCGAGAGCTCCGAAAGCCTTGCCGCAGCCCGTTTCAGAGAAAATTTGTCGTCCCTCTTCCCTTTGGGCCTGCCCATGTGGGACGCGAGGATGACTTTTGCGCCCTTTTCGGCTGCGTACCCGATGGTCTTGAGATGGGCTTTTATTCTCGTATCGTCCGTAATGTTGCCCGCGTCATCCGTGGGCACATTGAAATCGACGCGGATGAACACCCTCTTACCGGCCAAATCTATCTGATCTATGCTTTTCATTTTTTGCTCCTGTCTGGTATTAACGGAACCGGGAGATCCTCACCTCATGATGAAGGAAAGGAGCTCCGCCATCCTGCTTGAGAAACCCCACTCGTTGTCGTACCAGGAGAGTATCTTCACCATATTGCCGCTCACCATTGTGTTGGGAAGATCGACGGTGCTCGACGCGGAATTCCCATTGTAGTCCCGTGAGACGAGGGGCTCATCGCTGCAGAAGAGATAGCCCTTCATCGGACCGTCGGCGTACTGTTTCAGCTTCGCGTTGACCTCTTCTTTGGTGGTGCTCTTCGCCAGGGTCGCCACGAAATCGACGAGGGATACGTTGGGGATAGGCACCCTGATAGAGAGGCCGTCGAGTTTTCCCTTCAGCTCGGGGATGATCTCGGAAATCGCCTTCGCTGCCCCCGTGGTGGTGGGGATCATGGAGAGGGCGGCCGCCCGGGCCCTTCGCAGGTCCTTATGGGGCTCATCCTGAATGACCTGGTCGTTGGTGTAGGCATGGATTGTGGTCATGAGGCCGCGCTCGATGCCGAACTCGTTATGGAGCACCCTCACGATGGGGGCCAAACCATTTGTGGTGCAGGACCCCATGGAAATAATGTGGTGTTTGGTCTTATCGTAGACTTCCTGGTTCACCCCGAGCACGAAGGTCACATCGGGATTTTTGGCCGGTGCGGAGATTATGACTTTTTTCGCCCCGGCGGCGAGATGCTTCATCGCCCCTTCCCGGTCCGTAAACCTTCCCGTGCTCTCGAGGGCGACGTCCACGCCGAGGTCTTTCCATGGAAGCTGCTCCGGGTCCCTCACCTGATATGTCTTTAATTCCTTCCCGTTTACGATGATGGAATTATCTGTAGCCTTTACCTCCGCGTCCAGTATCCCGTGGACGGAGTCGTACTTCAGAAGGTGGCCGAGTGTCCTGGCGTCAGTGAGGTCGTTGACTGCAACGAATTCCACATCTTTGTTCCCAAGGCCCGCCCTGAAGACCAGCCTCCCTATCCTGCCAAACCCGTTGATTCCAACTTTGATAGACATGGAAACCTCCTCCCTTTTTTCTTAATACTAATCAAACAGGTCCCTTCTGTCAACCGATTTCCTTGTAAAGTCGGGATTTTCAATGGACGTGGCAAGAACCGAAGTCGGAAGAGCGGACGAGGATTTCCGGCTCATCTGGAGCACGACTTCAGGATGTGTTATAAATTGTGACTGCTATAGAAAGCCGGGGCGGGGAAGGTGATGAGGAAGACAGTATTCAGAATAGCCAAAATGGATTGTCCTTCGGAAGAACAAATGATCCGGATGAAGCTGGAGGCTATAGACAGTGTAAAATCACTTCATTTCGATATACCCGGGCGCACGCTCGAAATCAATCACCAGGACAACTACGACGGCCTCCTTGCCGCCCTCGACTGCCTCGACCTCGATACGAAGCTTCTTTCTTCCGAAGAGGCCGATCTGCAGTTCGTGCAGGAAGATCACCACAAGGAAAGGCACGTGCTTCTTCAGGTCCTCGCCGTCAACTTCGGCTTTTTCGCCCTTGAAATCATTACAGGCCTAATCGCAGGCTCCATGGGCCTCGTCGCCGACAGCCTCGACATGCTCGCCGACAGCATCGTCTATGGATTATCCCTGGGCGCGGTGGGCACCGCGATCTCCCGGAAAAAGAAGGTAGCCGGGATTGCAGGGTATTTTCAGCTGGGCCTTGCCATTGTGGGGTTCGCGGAGGTGATCAGGCGCTTTCTGGGGCATGGCGAGGCCCCGGATTTTCTTCTCATGATCGTGATCTCATGCCTCGCCCTTGGGGGAAATACGGTCTGCCTCTATCTCCTCCAAAAGGCGAAAAGCCGTGAAGCCCATATGCAGGCGAGCATGATCTTTACCTCGAACGATGTAATCGTAAACGCCGGCGTCATCGTCGCCGGCATCCTCGTCTACCTCAGCGCTTCGAATCTTCCCGACCTGATCACAGGGACAATAATCTTTCTTTTAGTGGGAAGAGGGGCCTACAGGATCCTGCGGCTGTCGCGATAGGATTCTCAAAATACGTTATTGGATTATACTTCGATCTCGATATTTCGCCCCCTCCTCGTCGGGGGCTCGCTTCTCGTGACAGTGGTCGTGGTGCCTCCCGATACATAGACCCTGCCGCATTCCGGACACACCGCCGTGTGGATCTGCACGTTCTGCCTCACCACCGTATTGCCATCTGCCTCCGCCTTCAACTGCTCCCGCACCACATGCTCTCCTTCATGGGTGCTGACCGCGGACGCTGCCGCCTCAGGCGACACGTGGGCCGCTGATTTGAAAGAGACCCCGGGGTCGTTTGATTCATCCTGATAGGTCCTTGCATCACATGTCGTACACTCACGGGACCCTATTTCGCGGGAATCCGGCGCCGAAGACGGGCCGACCACAGCTTGGGAAGAATGTCCCGAAGGCGCAGCGACGCCGCCCGCACCGGGCGACCCGTATGGCGAAGAACCATAAGAAGGAGTGAAAGAAGGGGATTGCGGAGCAGATGGGATATATAGGTCCTTCCCGACGAATGACCCGCCCCCGGGATCACCGGAGCCACCCGTCCGCGGATCGGGCGTCCTGTCTGTCAAGCCATGGGCATGCAGCGTCCCCCGGCCGACGGCCGGCACACTCATACCCATAGAGACATGCCCCTGTAGTAGCACCACACCATTTTACAATATTATCGGCGAGAGGAGCGAAAACTTAAGGGCAGGCGAAATGGCCAAATCAGTTTTCGGACCGAGGCTATCTCGAGTCCGCCTCCGGAAGAAACCAGCCACGCCCGGGATCGGCATATCTATAAGGGTGATGAAGTCGCTCAAAATAATTCGCCTGAAACAAGTCATCATTTACCGACACTTATCTGCGGGGAGCGGTTCAGAGGCCAAAGTTCCCGCCGAAGTGCTTTCATCCCGACCCTTCTTCTGGTAAACTGAAGTCGCTATCTCACCATATATCTGAAAGAAGGAGGGTGCAATGGAGAAGGGAAGGGCCTTGTGTTCCGGAGGACCGTGGAGGAGAAAAGTCCCGTCATTTATCGTCATTTCAATTCTCGTCGCGGGAATTTTCTGCTCCCCGGCCCTTGCCGCGAAGAAGGCCACGGGCAAGACACCCTCCGGGACCGAGGGGGAAGTGGCGGCGATCGTGAAAAAGATGGCCGATCTCTATAAAAAGAAAGACGCGAAAGGTCTCACGGCCCTCTATTCGAGGGACAAGGGCGCCCTCGCCATCGGCATGGGAGAGGATGAAAGGCTGGTGGGCTCTCAGAAGATACGGGAGGGCCTGGAAAGGACCTTCGCAGACTTTGGGGAGATCAAGTCCGTAGAAATAATCCCTTTCGCCACCTCCTACTCGGGAAAAACCGCCTGGTTCGCCGCCCGGATGCAGACGACCGCCCTCAATGGCGGCGCGGCCATGACCTTTTCGGCACGACTGACCGGTGTCCTCATGAAACAGGACAAAAAGTGGCTCTTTGCCCAGACCCACCTCTCCCTTCCCGGGGACCCGGGAAAAGCCGGACTCTACGCCCTGCCTCCCGCAGTCCTGGGCAGGATACAGAAAAAGCTCTCCACCGTGCTCAATCTCATGGACGCCGAGCTCGGCGACACTGCATCCCGTTTATCGAAAACGGGTATCTCGGGGGACGAGGCGCGAAAGATGATCGAAGGCCTCTGCAAGAAAAGCGCCTATGCGGTTGACTGCGCCGCCATAGACGGGAAAGGAAAGATGGTGATAGTAGAGCCCCAGGGGTACAGAAAATTCGAAGGCGCCGATATAAGCGGCCAGGAGCATATGAAAAGGCTCCATGCCACGGGCAAGCCTGTATTCAGCCCGGTCTTTCTCTCCGTTGAAGGTTTCGCGGCGGTGGACCTGGAGTACCCCGTGTTCTCGCAAAAAAACGAGCTTCTCGGATCGGCGAGCATCCTTCTCAACCCGGAAACTGTCTTTTCGAAGGCTGTCGCCGATGAAATGAAAAAGGCCCCATCCTTCGAAATATGGGCGATGCAGACCGACGGTCGAGTCCTCTATGACCGAAACAGGAAGAGAACAGGCACCGTACTTTTCAAGGATGACTTATACAAACCCTACTCGGAGTTCCTCTCTCTCGCCGAGCGGATCGCAAAGGAGAAGGAAGGACACGGGTTTTACCGCTTCTCTACGGGCGACACCGACAAGGCCGTGACACAGGAGGCATTCTGGACCACAGTAGCCCTCCACGGCACCGAGTGGCGGCTGGTGGCAAGCCGGCAGGCGGAACCTCAGGGGGGAACCAAATAACCAGGGCAGCTTAAAAAAAGGATGGGATCGTTACTGAATGCCGCCTGAAAGCCCGGGGGCCCAGATGGCAGAATCGGGGGGATTATATATGAGGCATTTATTATATCAATCCGCGTGTTATGGCATAGTGCATCAACTGGCTGATTCCTTTCATGCCCAGTTTCTGTAAGATAATGGCGCGGCAGGTTCTCAAAGTATCCGCACTTAAATGGAAACCCTCCGCCATTTGGTTTACCGTCTTTCCTCTGCCAATCATGACCAGCACCTGAAGTTCACGGACGGAGAGTTTGTCGTGAGGGGCCTGCTCGGCACCCGTTTCGAAGTCGGACAGCATTTTGTCCGCAAAGGCCGGACTCACATACTTCTTGCCGGACAGGACTTTACGCATGGCTTCCAGCAACTCTTCGGTGGCACTTTGTTTGGAGACGTATCCATACGCGCCGGCCCTTAGTGCGCGGGTTGCGTAGTCTTCCTCGGGGTGCATGCTTACAATAAGAACGGGGAGTTTGGTATTTTTCTTCTTGATCTCCTCAAGCACTTCAATACCGCTTATGTCGGGAAGATCGATACCGAGGAGGGCTATATCGTAGCGATTTTTGCGGGCATTCCATATGAGCTCGTAACCCGCTGCAAATTCATCGATTGTCGCGCCATAAAAGCTTTCCAGTATAATCTCCTTCAAACCAATGCGCACGATGGGATGGTCATCCACGATAGCGAAACGGAACATGATTACCCTTGCACCATATGGCGTGCGGGATAGGACTCTTCCTTGGGGCGGGTATGAAAAACAGGTTTTTTTATTCTCTTCATGAGCCCGAAGGAATCTGCGGCCTCCGCGATGAAATGCTCCTTCAAATTTCCCAGGATTTTCCTTTCTATCTGCCTCACCCGCTCCCGGGAAATGTTGAAGACAATTGCGATCTCCTGGAGGGTTTGAGGTTCTTCCGACATGATGCGGTGATCGAAAATGAAGGCCGCCTTGACGTTCAGCGAATCCCTGAAATTCGTGATTTTTCTTGAGAACAGCTCCTTCTCCTCTTTGCGGTTCACTATTTCGAATACATCATCATTGCTCCGTAGCGTGTCCATGACCGTGTCGTCACTGTCGGCATAGGCGGGGGTCTCAAGAGAGAGGTCGCCCGACAGTACCCTCTGCTGCATCTCTTCCACATCCCTTTCCTCCACCTGGAGGGAGGTGGCGATAATGTGCGGCTCGGGATAGATGCCGAGGGCTTCGAGCCTTCTCGTTTCCTTTTTCAGACCAAAAAAAAGCTTCCTCTGACCCTGGGTGGTGCCTATCTTGACCATGCTCCATGAATCCATGATGTACTTCAACATGTAGGCCCTGATCCAGTATGAGGCATAGCTCGAAAATTTCGTGCCTCTATGGGGATTATATTTCTTTACCGCGCGGAGTATCCCGTAATTCCCTTCCTGGATAAGGTCGAGGAGATTGAGGTATGTACCATAGTATCCGAGCGCGATCTTTACGACAAGCCTGAGATTTGCCGTGACGAGCTCCCGGGCCGCATCCGGATCCTTGTGGTCGAACGCGAGCAGGGAAACCGCATGCTCTTTTTCCCGCGTCATTAACGGGCACTTCGATACCTCGGCGAGATAGGTCTTTAGGGCATCGAAAGGAACGGCCAAGCCCTTGTCTTCATTGGGCTCTCCTTCCTTCTTTCCATTGGCGGGAAATAAATCATCAATCATAGATTAATCCTTTACCTTTTGTGGGCTATATCGTCATGACCGGGCAAAATGCTGCGGCGCGTGCGCGCCCAACCGGAATGGCCAGACGTTCAATCTTTTGAATCCTGTATATGAAGTCTCAGGGGCGACCGTTCTCCCCTCATTGTGCCACTTTTGAAATTTACCACACGATATGCTCGTTTATATGTCACGTAAACGACAAAAATTTCGTCATCATTCATGATGTAACTCGTGGGTCCGGAAATATTTATCGTGCAGAATTAAGGAGTTGTGGCCACTCTTCCCTTTTCCCCTGAAATACTTTATAGATGTTCCTATCTGCTTCCTGTCACTGAAACGAGAGACCGCCATCTCACCGCTCCCTCGTCTCGACCATTCCGCCGGCATGTCATACGGATCTTGACAGCCTCCCCTTTGCGGTGTATAGCGATACATACATGGAGGTGTATATTGAGAACAAACACAGTCCTCGATGAGGAGTTGGTGGCTGAGGCTTTTAAGCTCAGCAAAGCAAGAACGAAGAAAGAACTTGTCCATGAGGCGCTGGAGGAATTTGTTGAAAGCCGTAAACGTCTCGACCTCCTTGACCTTGCAGGTAAGATTAAGTTCGCCGGGGACTACGATTATAAGGCTCTGCGTGAAGGGAGATGATTCTTGTCGATAGGTCGGTTCTCATTGACTTTTTGAGGGGTTCAAAAACCGAAGGGCAGCCGGAAACTCCAGGATATCCTGGAACGAAAGATACCCTTCGGAATAACCTCCTTTATCTTGCAAGAGGTGCTTCAAGGGGCCGCTTCGGAGAAAGAATTTTCCCTTCTCAGACGCTATTTGTCTTCACAACGTTTCTATCACCTGAAAGACCCTGTAGATTCTTTCGCGGAAGCTGCGAAACTTTACATGGAATGCCGTAAGAAAGGAACCACCATCAGGAGCACAATCGGCTGTCTCATCGCGCAGACCGCCCTGGAGCACAACCTGATACTCCTTCACAATGATAATGATTTTGATGCGATATCAGAGGTCGTCCCTCTCAGGTTCTGGTGAGGATGGAGGAGATACTAAGCGCCATTGGGTTCCGGGGGAAGGTGTTCCACGAGACGCAGTATTTTGCCGATCCATTTGAGGCCCCCGTCCGGCGGCCTCAGCGGGTTGAGCGAATGGCGTGAGGTCCCATTGGATAAGGGCCGCATCCGTCATCTTCGTCGCGCGGAGCTGCCGGTCGACACGGTCGAGCTGGCGCGTTATCTCATTGGCAAGACGCTGGTCCATGATCTCGGAAAGGGCAGGATAAGGGGACGCATCGTTGAGACGGAAGCCTATGTCATCGACGATGCAAGCGGGCATGCCTTTCGCGGACGGACGCCACGCAATCGCTCGCTATATCTTGAACGCGGCCATGCGTACGTCTACTTAGTATATGGTTCGTCGTATTTACTCAACGTCACAAGTGAGTTGCCCGGGATCGGCGCAGGGGTGCTGCTGCGCGCACTCGAACCGCTGGAAGGAATCGCGTTGATGCAAGCTCGTCGTGGTTCAACGCGGTTACGTGACCTCGCGAGAGGGCCGGGCCGGCTATCCAAGGCGATGTGGATCGACGCGGGATACGACGGTGTAGACCTATGCACGGACAGGTCGCTGTGGCTCGGTCCGGCATCGCAGCCGACCCGCCCAATCGGAAAAAGCGTGCGCATTGGTTTAACGCGGGAGGTGGAGCGCATGCTCCGCTTTTTTGAGTCCGACAACCCGTTCGTGAGCGGTCCGAAGCAGCCCCCGGAAGGTTCTGACAAGATAGTGATATAGTTATGGATGTCCCCTCAGCCGTCCTCACCACGTTTCTATCACCTGAAAGACCCTGTCGATTCTTTCGCGGAACCTGCGAAACTTTGCATGGAATGCCGTAAGAAGGGAATCACCATCAGGAGCACAATCGACTGTCTCATCGCCCAGACCGTCCTGGAGCACAATCTCATACTCCTTCACAGCGATGACGATTTTAATGCAATATCAAAGGTCATCCCGCTCAGGTTCTGGTGAAGATGTGAGCACCTCGCAGACGTGCCGGGCCACTGGGTGAGGATCGATCCCTGCGGCCATAAGGCGGTTCTTCCCTCCTTCTTTTCTTTTGCATGCAAAAGAACCAAGTAATGGTAATGGTGACGCCATCTCTAGGCAAAAATTATACCAAACAGTCATCAATTATGTTTTATTGTTGACAATAACAATCTTGTTTTGTAAGATTTTTTCTTACAGTTACCCATTTCTACTTAAAAAGGCTTAAATTTTCCGCTTTTGGAATATATACACGATCCGTCCGATAAGGCCCTGAAAAGGATTATTGATGTCGGCCAAGCGAAAGATTCTAGTTGTCGATGATGATTTTATGATCTGCACAGTAGTAGAATTCAGCTTGAAAAAGCTCGGTTATGATGTAGTAGTAGCCACGACAGGCGAAGACGCACGTAAACTATTCCTGAACAAACGCTTTACACTCGATCTGGCTATGGTGGATGAACATCTTCCAGATGCCAGCGGCAGGAAACTTTGCGGGGAACTTGCAGGGATACGTCCAGATGTTTTGTTTGCCTTGCATACAGGCGATGACCTTGTTTTTTCTGGTGAAATGCGGTTAGATGGAATTCATGCCGTGATACCGAAGGGTCTATCAAAAACTGAGCTTGGAGAAGAGTTACGTCACATATTCGAGCATACTTCAGAGACGGAGCGGATAATCAAGATGAAATAATTATTTTCCCCTGATTTCCGCCATTGAAGTTCCCGCACATTGCGCATAGCAGAGTCCCAGAGTATGGGAATACAAATAGATTGTGAGGGGGACGGCCGAAAGCGACATCCTTTACTTTTTCACTTTCATTTTTTTCCATAATCACAAGAGGGTATACTCTCTCTCCTTCGCGAGAGCTTCTCCTCTTCTCACTGTTTTCGTAAGGGCTGCGGGAGAAAGGCTGAATTGCCGTGCCAGCTCGGTCTGGCTCACCCCTAATTCCCTGACGGCCCAGTAGCAGTAGAGGCTTCGGGCTCTTACCCGGTCCGGGTTTTTCCCCGCGCCAAAAAGATCCTCCATCTCAGCATGAAGCACCTCGCAGACGCGCCGGGCCACGGCGTCGAGATCGATACCAGCGGCCATTAGGCTATATCTTCTCTCCTTCTCTTCTTTTGCGTGCAAAAGGACCCGGTCAACGAATTCACCGTCTCCCAGTATACGCTCATCGGACTTTTGGAATACCTTGTCCCGGCGGTCCGAGATTACCTGTTTCCATCCTCCGCTGCTACGGATGAGTCCGCCGCCCGTAAAACCGTTTTTATTGTCCAAGAAGAGGCCTTTACTAAGAAAGTTACGGTATCGATTCCGGGCGATGTGTATCTTATCCGAAAAGAGGCGCAGCACCCCTTTGGTATCCTGCCAGTCGTGGTTATATGAGCCCATAAGGGTGCCGTGGCCGCAATAGGGGTATTGGTCGAGTTCCGAAATAGAAGAGACAATGCTGGCACGGATAGGGTTCAGGTGGATATATCGCATCAGTTCGAGAAGATAGGGCTCCTCCTGACACAAAATGGATTTATACCTGTTCTGAAAGAGATGGCCTGAACGGGTATGACGCCTGTTAAAAGAGACGGCATAGCCGGTGAGGAGTTTCTGCATCACATGACTTACCGGCATTGTACCGGTCTTCAGGAGCAGGTGAAAATGATTGGGAATAAGGGCCCAGGCATAGCATGAAGTAGCTGTTTCCGACAGAATATGAGAAAGTCGATCGATAAACCGGTCCCGGTCAATATCATCCTCAAAGATGACCCCCCGATCTATTCCCCTCACCATGATATGATGAAGGGCACCTTCCGCGTCAATGCGTGATCTCCTGGGCATGAAGGGAGTATATCATGGGAGGAAAAGGAACGAAAGTGAAAAAGTAAAGGGCGTCCCCCTAGATACCTCAAAATGGATTTATACCTGTTCTGAAAGAGATGGCCTGAACGGGTATGACGCCTGTTAAAAGAGACGGCATAGCCGGTGAGGAGT
>DASXUJ010000053.1 GCA_036504895.1 Syntrophorhabdaceae bacterium | reverse complement strand
TGAGCCCCGGCCGCTTCTTCTGAAAATATGGCGTGAAGTATTCGTCGAAATAGTTGAGAAAGCTGAGGTGCACGCACACCAGGAAATAGTCGCCAAGGGGGTCGGTGGAGGTCAGCACCCGGTTCTTCGGCACCACGTAGCCGCCGTTGGTCATGACATCCGAGGCGAAGATCATCCCCGCCAGGTTGATCCGGAAGGCGAGCCCGATGATCCCTCCATCTTCATTGTGGGAAAAAAGGTGAGACCTGTAGACTGCATAGAGGAATTCATCATTGATGCCGACGAAATCGCCCTTTCGGTAAAATTCCGTGAACTTGGCCAACATCCTGTTGAAGAAAACGCCAATTTTCCTCGGTCCCCCTGGAATCTTGTCAAGCAATCCCTCGATCCTGGTCATAGAGCTATAGAGGCTCACGGCCGGATTGACCATAAGGATCTTGCGGAAGTTGAAGCTCTTTCGCTCCTCGTCCAGCTTGGCCACGAAGGCAGCCTGGGTCGCCCCGAGGCTGTAGCCGCCGAGGTAGAAGTCGGACACCTCGATATCCTCCCTCACCTTGTTCCAGACGGTTTCCATTACGTTGTAGATGTCCGCTGCGTCTTCGGCCAGGTCGCCCGGGACATGGCTACGGGAGGCGGAGATAATAAAGTTCGGGTGCGCGGGGGACGGCAGGGTAACGACATGAAAGCCCGCTTTGTAGAGGGCCTTCATTATTGCCACTACGCTCGGCGACCGGTTGCTCGCGCCGGTTCCGGGGATCAGGAAGACCAGCGGCGCCCCTTTATCCTGGTATGCCAGGGTGCAGCGTAGCCCCTCGTCGTAAAAAAAGACATCCGGTTTCTTGAGGTCCGGGATGATGTCAATCACGAGTTGCTTGAGCCGGATACCGGTCAGGACCTCGGGCTTCAGGCCCTCCGCGGTCCCCACAATGGTAGCCTCGTAGGGGTCACGGATCGGATAGCCGTACCCGTCACCGGCCGCCCGGCTGACTGCCGGCAGCAGGACAAGGCAGATAATAATGGCAAGCCCTAATCGTCTCACGCAATAGCCTCCTCTTGCAATGTCGTTGCTGTCCGCCGGGTGTTCCCCATTTTCTTTTTGACGTGTCGCCCCATGCCCATATTCACCGCTGCTCGAGCTTATGCAGGTTTTCATAAAGGGGATTGGAGATAAGCTGGGCCTCCTATCTTCAGTCCCTAGTGGGGCCTATTGTCGATATTGACGAAAGGCCCCGGTTCATCTATAAACTTTTTGACGGGTGGTCTCTCACTGCTACAGGTAAAAAATCCGTGTTCATGTCGCGCCCGTCTTCTATCCGTCATTATTTATTTCTTCATCATCCTCTCGGACTCTCTTTTTTCGCCCATCTTAGCGAACATCATCATCTTCATTCTCTTAAACTGCTCTTCCGTCAACATGGTCCTCATTTCTTTGACGGTTTTCAACATTGCCAGTTGAAAGGCGGTTCTTATTTCCGTAATCCTTCTCACCCCAGAGCCGGCCTTCTCCAGGTCAAAGTCTTTCTTTTCCATGATTTCCATGAGGTCGATCTGTGCAATTTTCAGGTCAGCTTTGAATCGGGCCTGCTTTCTTTGCATTTCCCTATGGAGAGACTTCATCTTCATGATCTGGTCGTCGGTAAGCCCTATATTGCCTGCCTGTTCGATACACATGCCCATCATACCGCCCATATCGCCCATTCTCATCATACGTGCATGTCCCCCCCCGTGTTCCTTCATTGGCGGGTCCATCATCTGTGAAAATGCGGGCGCTGCGAAAACAACTGTCAACAACAATGCAAATAATAATTTTTTCATAATTCTCCTGTTTTGTCTGAAAAGTAAGAACACACTATTACAACCTTGGGACGACGATCTTACCTGCATGCTCCTCAAGCAATGATCGAACTATCTGCGTCAGGGAGATCACTTTCTTTAGCATACAATAGAGGTCCTTACGTGTCTGTCGCGGAATCACCCATTATTCTGTAACGTTTTTTACGGGGATGGCCGGGTCCCATCTTCACCGCGACAGGAAGTCGATGACTGTTCTTCGTCGCCTTTGGCTCACAAAAGAACTGATGTGACCACTAAATCTCGTCCGATTCACCCAAAAGAGAGCGAGGTGGGGATGTGGGCAGAGAGACTACGGGAGAGAAAATTCCCGTGGCCACTTAACCCCATTTAAGAGGCGGCAACCTTTCTATGGGAGAATGGCAAACGCCCGCGCCGGAAAGCCCGAGCCCCCTTTCGGCTTCGGAAAGGTGACCACGATCAGCGCTCCTGCCTCGGGCACTTCGTCCAGATTTGCCAGGAGCTCGATCTGATAGCGGTTTTGTTTCAGTATGTATGTCTCCAGGGAGTAATCGCCCCTGCTCGTGCTCCGACCGGGATCGGTATCCGTCGTCTCGTGGCCCGACGCGGTGATCTTCCTCGTCTCGTACAGATATTTCAGGACATCGAGGCTCCACCCCGGATAATGGGCGATGCCCAAGTCATCTGCATTCATCATTCGCGCCATATTCGGCCAGCGCCTGGACCAGTCGCTCCGCATGGCCACGAAAGACCCGATGGGTATCTGTCCGTGCCGTTTCTCCCAATTTCGTATATCATCCATACTAATGGTGTAATCAGGGTCTGCAGCCACCTTCTCATGAACGTCGACGACCACGAGGGGGAGGATCATCTCTTTCACATCTATCTGGTCAACGGTTCTCAACCCCTTTACAAAATGAGCCGGGGGATCGACGTGGGTACCCCATTGGCCTACGTGGCTGTAACGTTCTGCGTAGAATCCCTGTCCAAGCTTGCCGACCCCCGGTTCATACCAGTAGAGCGTCTCTCTTTGCTCATCAGGAAAGCCTTTCCAACGGGGAATGCCCGGCCCAAAGGCGTGAGTGAGATCGACAAATTGCTTTGCCTTGATGACTTCCCAGGCATCTTTGAGTGTGAACCGGTCCTCTGCCCCCGGCGCCCCCTGAGCAGCCAGGATAAAAATGAGGATAGAGAAGATGCAAGCCAGCGCCGTTCGTGTTCGGATCATGGGTCACTCCGGAATCTGTTTTGATGTAATGGCCGATACATACAAGGTGGGGATGTTGCAGCCTGCAACAGGAAGGGTCGGGGGGACGCAGGAATGCAGCCGCCCCCTTCCAACCCTGAAACTGTTCTATTTCTCCTGTCTGTCTTGGCGCAGGACAATCAGTGGGCGGCCATGGCGTCGATAAGCCGGCAATCTGCCGCCTGACAGCCTATAGACGGTCCGCTCTTACTGATAGGGTCATACCAGATTGTCAGGGTCTTGCCGTTCTGTATCGCAAAATTTATCAGACTGAGGAACCTGTCGGCGTTGGCAGAGTCACTTGTCCTGTAGGCAAACCAGAATACTGTGGGAGCCGCTGCCGGAGCACTTGAGCATCTGACGTGAATACGGTTACCGTCATGTGCCTTTGTAAAGACCCCGGCTTCAGTGGGGGTGCATGCATGCGTCTCATCCGCAATAGCAGGGCCGACCGCAAAAGGAGCCAGCGCAATACACGCAATGACGGCCAATCCCGACACTGCTCCGCATAATGCTTCGAGAAGCTTTTTGCTCCGCTCTGTTCTTCTGATCATGTCCTCTCCATAATAAGATAAAGTATTTTAATAATGTTAAGGCAATAGTAGCAGCATTAAATTAAAATTGCCAATAAAATAGACGGTTCGCACTTCCTTAAGCCAAATGGTGCTTGAGCCTGTTTGGATTCTTTCTCTGAGCACTTGTTACTTTTACTCGTCTATCAGTCATCACAGAGTGAGAAAAGGTTTCGTCGAGGATCGTCTGTGATCGACGTTCTTCTTGTCGTATCGATTCCCTCAACAGAGTCAGGGTGACTTAGGTCAGTCTCAAATAAGCCGATCCACCGATCTTGCTAAATGTAGGCGAAATGGTTGTTTTCCGGGATAAGGCGCGCTCCTGTTCTATCGGTCTTCCCCTCTCGATGCCGGGCCGCCGGACAGGCCTTATGATGATTAAATTCAATAAGAAATGCGCCGAAAGCATATGGCCGGATCGAAACGGTCAATCTAATTAAGGAGGTCTCAAATGATGAAAAGGAGAGAAGGATTTGTGGCAATGGTGCTTTGCGTAGCCCTTGTGGCATTCGCTTTTGGCTGTTCCCAGGAAGCACCGAAGCAGGAGGCCCCGAAACCCGCGCCGGCCGCGGGGCCGGCCCCGGCTTCGCCACCCCTTGCAGGAGGGGTGCCGCTGGGCGTCTCGACCTCGCAACTTGAGTTGATCGTCAACGGATGGAGCGCGTCGAAACAGATTTTGGGCAAAGACGTATACAACGAACAGGGTGAAAAGGTCGGTAAGGTGGACGACCTTCTGATTGCTCCGAACAACGCGGTCTCTTATGCCATCGTCAGTGCGGGCGGCTTTCTGGGGGTGGACAAAAATGATGTGGCCATACCCATGAATCAGTTAAAAATAGCCGACGGCAAGATTACCCTTCCCGGCGCGACCAAGGATGCCCTCAAGGCGATGCCCAAATTCGAATATGCCAAGTAATGGGTGAGTTGTCGGCAAAGGGCACTTAAGAAACGGGGCGCCTCCGCGGAGAGCGCCCCGGCCTTCAGTAACGTCCCACACACAAGGGAGTGGGGGGATTCCCTCCTGGCTTTACCCGTCTCAAGTAGTCTGCGGTTCCCGCAAAAGGGGACGCCTATTTAGAATCTGCACTCCATGCTCCCCTGCGACTGTGCGCGGACAAATCTCAATATCTGTTGAGCCTCCAATCGTATTTCTGATAATCGATCCTGAGAGCTTCAGCGTTCTTTTCGATAAACTTCCTATCGTCCTTATCATACAAATAACCCGCGATAAACCTGAGCCTCTCTGCCGGGCTTCTCCCGAAGTCGTGTGCATACCACCTGAAGATACGCGACAGGACCACTCGATTGCGTTCACGGTCGATCACTATTCCACCCGCGTTAAGGAAGGTCCGGCCGGAGATATCCAGCTCTTCTTCCAGGTCCTCTGCGGTGTAGACATCGATGGGAGGGCATGATGAGGAGGCGCAGACCAGGACGAAGTGCACCCTCGGCTCAAGCGGCTCGATCGTGTGAGCCCGGCGCGGATCGTCTTTGCCGAAGACCTGGGAGAGCGCGAAAGGGGGCCGGCGATTGGCGCGAAGAATGCCGTGTTCGATGTCATAGGGGGTGAAGAGTTCCCCATCTATCCGGAAACAGACACGCCCGAAAAAGTTCCGCACCTCCCTCACCGAGTCGCGGATGCCCAGTTCTACGACGGCGTGGATTACAATGACGTTATACAGGTTTATCCAGAACGCAAGTTTCTCATTCCTCGTCTTCAGGTCATGAAGGTCCATCTCCTTCAAGCCATAGCTCAACTCCAGGTATTCCTTGTACACCTCGGACGTTTTCATCCTCTCGTAGGCGACCCTGCTCAGCGCCGTATCAAAGAAGGCGCCTCTTAAGATGTTCATGGTATTTTTGAGACGGGATGCGATCTCCCGCGAGGGAAGGGTTCCCCCCGGTGGGCCATCGTTCAATATGATTCCGGAGAAGCCCATTCGCTCGATGAAGGAAAGCCTTTCCGGCTCCTGCTCTCCTTTTCCGGCCTCGCCCCTCGCTTCAATGAGCCTCATTACGCTGTTAATATAGCCGATATGGGTGAATGCCTGGGGAAAGTTTCCGAGGGCCTCTTGCCACCGGACGTCATACATCTCGGAAAAGAGACCGAGGTGGTTTGCCGTGTATTCAAGCCTGCGCAGGAGGAATTCCGCATCGTCAAGCCGGCCCAGGCCGATCAGGCAGTCCACGAGCCAGAAAGAACAGAGCATGAACGTGCCCTCCCGGCCGGGCAGCCCGTCCTCGGTCAGGTAGCGGTAAAGGAATTCATCGTGGCCCAATTCCCTTTCAATGGCCTCCACAGTGGAAATGACCCGATGATCGTCGAAGGACAGGAATCCAAAGACAGGAATAAGAAGACTGCTCGCGTCGAGGGCGACCGTATCATAATGCTGGACGAAGGAATTCTTTTCCCTGCTCCATCCTTTTGCCAGGACATCCTCCTTGATGGCTGTCCGCGTCTTTTCCCAGGTTTTCAGATCCGCCGGGAAACCATACCGCCGGGCAATGGTAATGCCCCGATCGAGGGCAACCCAGCAGAGGACCTTGGAGTAGACGAAGTGGCGGGGCTCTGCCCGCACTTCCCAGATCCCGCTGTCCGGCTCATGCCAGTGGCAGACTACGTAGTCGCATATTTCTCCGAGCACAGGCCACATCCTGAAGTCGATTTTCCCCACGTAGCCGGAGAGCTTGAGGGCTGCGTCCATGATCTCTCCGTATATATCGAGCTGCTTTTGCTTTGCCGCGGCATTTCCGACCCGCACGGGACGGGAGGCCTTGTAGCCTTCGAGATGGGGGAGCTCATATTCGACGAGCTTCTCTTCGCCTCTTAAGCCATACATTGTCTGCATCCCTTCCGCTCCGCGCCCAATGAGGAGCTTTTCCACCCACCGGAGGTAGCCTTCGGTCTCCGAAAGATGACCGAGGCTGAAGAGGGCCTCCAGGGTGAAGGTCGTATCGCGCACCCAGGTATACCGGTAGTCCCAGTTCCGAATACCCCCCACTTCCTCCGGGAGGCTTGTGGTCGCGGCCGCCGCGATCGTGCCTGTCTCTTCAAACTGAAGCAGCTTGAGGACAAGGGCCGAACGGTCCACCATGGCCTGATAGTGGCCCAGGCGCACGGCCTGTCCGGTCTCCCGCGATCTTAGCCACCCGCGCCAGAATTCCTCAGTGGCTCTCAGGACCTCCCCCATCGTCTCATCGTGGCAGATGAAGGCCCCCTCTGTATTGTATTTCAGCCTGAACCACAGGACATGCCCGGCTTCAAGGGCCCATCGGGCAGTGTGGCTGTCGTCGCCCCCGGGGATATCCTCGGAGACGGCAAGGGTCATGGTCTCACCACCCCCTCGAGCTACCAGCATTCTCCCGTTGCGCTCGACCGTGGTGGCCGATCGGGCGTAGTCAAACCGGGGCTCGAAGACCATGCCCACCTCCACTGTGCCGGCAGTGACCGTCAGCCTGCGGCAAAGCTCGTGGTCGCCCGCTTCTTCCCCATTTCCAGAATTACTTTGGATAGGCATAAAGTCGACCAGCTCCATCTCGCCCGTGGTGGTCCTGAACCTGGTTTTGAGGATGTTTGTTTCGGGCAGGTATTCGGATGCGGAATCCCAGGCCCCCACAGGCGTGAGCGCAAATCTTCCGCCTTTTTCATGGTCAAGAAGCGCGGCAAAGACACTCGGCGAATCAAGATAAGGGAGGCAAAGCCAGTCGATGGAGCCCTCCGGCCCGATGAGCGCCACGGCGCGGAGGTTGCCTATGATCCCGTAATCGCTTATTTTTTTGTACATGTCCGTGTCGTGCCCTGTAAGCTCGGGTGAATCACGCGACGATCCCGGAATGCCATTGAAAACCGACTCCCCTTCGCGTTCTTCTCGTTATGCAATCCTAATATATCCCGCTCGGTCCTTAGTCAAGATCCCCTCCGGCGCCTCCTGCGGTTGACCGGTTATGCCCCATTGCGAAGAAGTGCCTCCATGTGTGCCATGGGCCTGTGACTTCACGAAAAATCTGAATTGATCTATCTCTCTGAAAAGCTATACTATTATCTTCGGATCAAAGAGTGCCCGTGTAGGAACGAAGAGATCGAGTATCTTCACGAGTTCCTCTCAACACCCTGCCGGGGAAGGAGGACCCATGACGGAATCGAAGTATGGCAAGTACATTGTGACGGACCTTAAGTCTCCGAACCCCCCGGAATTCGAAGCCGAATACGCGAAATGGGCGAAACGGATACTGTGGATGGATAATAACGTGGTCGACGGGGCGTCCCAGATGAATTGCGCGTGGTATTTGAGACCGCCCGTACCGCCGCCGGCGTGGATGAAAGACAGCCACGCTCATGATGCCGATGAGATCCTCGGGTTCTTCGGCAGCAATCCGGACGACCCCTATGATCTGGGCGCCGAGCTGGAGCTCCGGCTGGAAGATGAACAACATACAATTACGAGAAGCTGTCTGATTTTTGTCCCGGGCGGCATGAGACATTGTCCGCTGATCATAAAACGCGTGGACAGGCCGATCTTTCATCTCTCGACCGTCACGATCGGCCGATACCGGCTACTCGAAGAAGGCGAAAAATAGCACCTCCCGGAAGGGCTGAACCAAGATTGATCGAAACCGGCGGGGAGAACCGACGGAGATAAAGAATCGGTCCGGCCCGCACATGGAGGTCTCAAGACACATCGGTTATCCCTTCTGCTTGTCCTTTCGCTGTTATCTCTTGCATGGGCTGTTCCTCTGTCGAGCGGTTCATGAATGCATATTGCGCTTCCAACCATATATGAAAAGAACCAAAGAAGAGGGAGAAATGACCTTGGCGATGCAGGAGTGCTAAATTTTTCGTATTGTGGTATCATATATTCCTGCTTTACAAAACATTAAAAGCCCGATAATAACTCTACCGACAAAGCAATTTTCTCACTCTATTTAAATTATTGGCAAAAGGAGAAGTATCTCATGAAGATAAAAGATCTATTGCGTGCGCAGGAAGACGGTTTGAAGCTCAAAAGGGAATCAACATTCGGCAACTTTACGGAAAGAACGCTGGGACAGAGCACTCCATGCACAATTTACGTCCTGAAAACACAGTGGACCGCTTTTAAGGCAAAATTCGGAAAAGAACCGGGGAACGATTCACCTCTCATTTTCGACCCCGATAGCAACATTCCTAAATTCTACGAGAGCGACAAGCTGCTGCGCGTGCTTTCTCAGGAGATAAGGGAACTGGGCCTGGATGAAGAGAAAACATTGTCTGCCCTGAAGTTCTTCCCCGGTAAACCGGAGAGAGTCGAGGACAAAGCTGCATGATTCAATTTTCATAAGAAACAAGAAAGATTCCGATATAATTCGACAATCAATAAGCCGGAGGAATCCTATGTTAAAAAAATGTAGTGTCATACCAGGCATTATCCTCTTCACCGCATCCCTATTTCCCTTAAATGCCCCCGCAATAGACCGGACCCCCGACACCGCCTACGCGCAGAGTTGGACAACGGCCAAGGAAGGTTCCAAAAATAGTCAGGGAAAACGGACTTCCCACAAGAAACCAAAATCGACTAAAAGAAAGGCCTGAAGAGGTATCTTCGGGTGATGGGACATCACCAAAGAAAGGCATAGAAGCATGAAATCATAATTACCACGACAGATCGAAGGAGATTCATATAGTTCTTTGACTACGGCTTTTCATCTGCGGGACGGCGATCGTCGGTATCGTATCTCTCGATTGTCGTTTCCTTGCTTTCTTTACTCGTGTAGCTGAAACACCCCGATAGGGATGCACATGTGACGATTATCGCGGCGGCCAGGAATAATATTCTTTTCATCACTCCTCCTTCGAGTTATATCAACATTCCCGTTTCTTTCCGACAATTCGAACTATAAACACCCTCGGGAAGAACGTCAAGATTAGGGATACAAGCCGCTCGCAATCTCCTCAAGCGTTCCTACCCTCGGCTATTTCCTTGCCGGGCAATGCAGCGAAGGCAGGGAAGTATGGGAAAACTATTTTTCCGCTTCCCGATTGATTCGCTATTTCGACAGGTCCCTTGACCTGCTCGAACAACTCGAGCACGATACTCCCGAGAACATCGCGGTCATAAGGCCCGAAACCTGGCCTCCTCAGGGACGGATCACCCGCGACAGGGGAAAAATCCTCAGCACCATACAGATGGGCTACGATAAGGTCATGAATAACAGAGACCATATCATGCGGGTACTCGCGTCATAGAGTCGTGCTCCCTGGCCTCCGTTGCAAGAGTCGGCGTGGGGCCGTATATTTGGTATGGTCGGCAGATAGTTGAGAGCGCAAAGACAGGGTCGTGCAAAAACGGGAGCCCATGGAGAAGACAACACAGCCCGCCTTACACCTTATTGATAATGCCTTCTACAACACGGAGAGCGAACAGTGGTGGGAGCCCGGTTCGGCGCTTTACCTGATGAAGACGTGCGTGAACCCGGTCAGGGTGGGGTATGGGAAGAGAAAACTGCTGGAGCTGGGGGTAAATCCTGCAGGAAAATTGGCCCTCGAAGTGGGCTGCGGCGGCGGCGTGCTGTGTGAAGAGATAGGGCGCATGGGCTTTTCCTCCGTGGGGATCGATTTATCAGTGCCTTCTTTGCGGGTGGCATTGAATCATTCCCGGGCAGAAGGGATGGATATAGGGTACGCGGGGGGAAGGGCCGAGTCTCTCCCCTGCCGGGATAATGCCTTCGACGTGGTCTTTTGCTGCGATGTATTGGAACACGTGGCGAGCGTCGGGCGGGTAATTTCAGAGATTAGCCGCGTGCTCCGGCCCGGAGGCGTCTTCTTCTATGACACCTTGAACCGCACCCTCTTCTCGAAACTGGTTGCCATCAAGATATCCCAGGAATGGAAGCGATGGTCCTTTATGCCCGACCGTCTCCATGTGTGGACGATGTTCGTAAGGCCTGAGGAATTGAAACTTCTTCTCGCCGAACATAGAATTGAATGGAAGGAACATCGGGGAATAGTGCCGGGTCAATCGATCCCCAGTTTGCTCCGTACCCTTCGAAAGAGGGTGAAGGGCCAATTGTCCTATAGAGACCTGGGCGCCCGGTTGTCTTTGGTCGAGAGCGACAGCATGAAGATCATGTATATGGGCTATGGGATAAAGAAATAGCACGGTCGAAGCGTTGACACGCGGGAGAGGGGGCAAAAACTTGGACAAAAAAGAGGGAGTCGGGAGGGGGATTTCCAATGATGATCCATTAGAGACGGCCCGCAATTGCAGGCACTATGCCATGTGCAAGATTGATTTCCTGGGCAGCGGGGTGTGCGCCTCGGGCCTCGTGAGGCACTACGCGGGCTTCTTTCCCCAGGGCAGGATGGCGCTCTACGCGGCGCTGGCGGCAAAGAAGATCCCCGTTACGGAGCAATGCATCGAGATCGCGAAGACCTGCAACCTCTGCGGCAAGTGTGACTATCAGTGCTACTACGTCACCGGCCTTCGGCCCACGAAGGTCATGAAGGCCCTCAAATCCTTCATCGACGCCCATATCGCGGCAGGAGGAGTGATTGAAAGGCCACGGGAAGATCCGCTGCTTTCAGAGATGAGGAGTATTGTCGGTGGTGATTGGGCAACGGCCGATCCGGGTATCGCAATCGCCTACTCCTCCGATCCCTGCCCCCTTGCCTTCCCCAAGTTGCCCGCCTATGTGGTCATGCCTGAGACGGCGGACGAAGTATCGGCCCTGATGAAACTCTTCAGCGCCCACGGGACCCCATGGGTCGTAAGGGGGAACGGCACCAATATCCTGGGTTTCGCCCTTACCGAAGGCGTGGTCATCGATCTCAACCGGATGAAGACAATCGCCTTCGATGAGAAGAACTGGTCTGTCTTCGTCGGTCCCGGGGTCACGGCTTTCGAGCTTCAGCAAGAGGCCGTGAAACGGGGATTCCGGGTGAATGTGGCGGAGCCGGCCGCCGCGGTCTGCGCGAGCATCATGACCTCGGGAATTCTGTCGCTCTTCAGTGCATACTGCGGGACGTGCGCGAGCAGCGTGATCGATGCCGGGTTCGTCTCCAGGGAGGGGACCCAATACTCACTCAACGACAAAAACGCCCCCAATCTGTTCGCCTTCACCATGGCGGATATGGAGAGCCAGGGAGTCTGCACGGGGGCCGTGGTGAAGCTCCATCCCATGACCGACGATGAGGCCGGGGTCCTCGTGCCCTTCGAGTCCCTCGAAAGGGCGGTCGCCTTTACAAAGGAATGCGCGGTCCACCGCATCGGCCTTGCCATCGGGATACTCGGTCTCGAGTATGTTTCCTTATTCATGGCCCCTACCCAGCCAATGGCCGCCGAGATCAAAGAGGTCTTCGGAGGCACCCTGGGCATTACCCACCTGGTCCTGGTGATCGGCGACGCCTACGCCCTGCGGAACATCCGCGACATGGGCTATCCCCTTATCGACCAGCGCCTCTTCACGATCCTGAGCCTCGGCCTGCCCTCCCTTAAGTCCGCCCAATGGCTGGACCTCGTTGCGGAGCTTTCCGAAGATGAGCCCTTCTCGTACCTCAGGATCGAAGGATTCGCCGACCTGGCGGAGGCAGCCCTCACCCCTTCGGCCGCGCAGCTCGCCCGGGACCTCGATCCCGATCTCAGGCCCTTCTATGAGGAGCTTTATGCCCGTCCCGAGATGACAAATTTGGTAAGCCTCAATATGTTCAGGATCGTGAGCTCCCGGGTCGGCCGGGAGAAACATTTCTTTCCCATCCTCTTCTACCTGCCCCTCGACTATGATCTGATCGACGAGATGGCAGGCCATTTCAAAGAGATCGCCGACCGCTACGGCATCAAGAACGCCTTTGGCTTTATCACGCCCGTCGACAGCGGCAAAAGGTGTATCTTCGAATACGATTATTTCGTCGACCAGAACGATGAGGGAGAACGGGCGCGGGCGCAGAAGGCGGCCCCCGAGGTGGGGGCCGTGCTCGAAGACTACTCCGCCCGGACCGGCACGATAAGGTGGATCAGATACCTGTTGTATCAGGGGTATTGCAGGATGGAGAACTTCCTTTACGCAGGGACGGACCCATTCCGTTTCCCGGGAGCATAAGGCCTCACATGAGCGGGACTGTCGCGCTGACCGGGGCCACGGGGTTTCTTGGCAGTCATTTAATGGCTGCGTTGCTTGAAAGGGGCGAGAGGCTCATCATTCTCGGGCGGCCGTCGGAGGAGGGAAGGCTTATCGACAGGATCGGCAATATCCTCGCCTGGTTCGGCCTTCACGATCGCGATGGTCAGATTCGCACCCTGGAAGTGGACCTTCCGAAGCCCCTCCTCGGCCTTCCCGCGCCCGAGTATCGTCGGCTGTGCACCGGAATCGAGCGGATCATTCACTGCGCCTCCGACACCCGATTTTCTGAAAGCCGCCGCAAGGAATCATATGAGGCAAATGTCCGCGGCCTCGACGCCATGATCGGCCTTGCACGGGACTCGGGCTCGGCATACTTCCATTATGTCTCCACCGCGTATGTGAACGGGGCCTGCACTGCAGATTGCCCTGAAGCGCTCGTTGCGCGGACCGATTTCGCGAACGTCTATGAAGAGACGAAGGCCATGGCCGAAGAGAAGGTGGCCCGACAATTGGGGGAGCTCGCCATCCCCTTCACCATTATCCGCCCGTCCATCGTCTACGGCGATTCGCGAAGCGGCCGGGCCAACCGCTTCAATGCCCTCTACTACAATGTGAAATCCCTCTATTACATCAGGGAGATCTACCTGAGGGAGATCCGGGAGTACGGAGGGAAGAAGGCCCGTGAAAGCGGCATCCATCTCGATGAACACGGGATTCTCCACGTGCCGCTCCGCATATTTCTCGAAGGCCCCGGTTACGTCAACCTCATCCCCATCGACTATTTCGTCTCTGTTGCCTTGTCCATACTCGATCATCCGGACAGCGGCGCCGTCTACCACGTTACCAGCGATGCGCCGAAGACCACGGAGGGCCTGGCATCCTATTGCGAGCTCTTCCTCAAGATGAAGGGGATCGGAATCGAGTATGGAACACCGCCTTACGGTCCTTTTCAGAACCCGGCTGAGGCGCTTTTCAACAGGTTCGTCGAACCTTACCGCCCTTATCTCTCCGATACGAGGACCTTTGAGAGGAATAACACGGCCGCGGCGACGCCGGGGCTCGTCCCCCCCGAATTCACCTATCCCGTGTTCGAAAGATGCATGAATTACGCCCTGTGCGTCAACTGGGGAAACCGGAAAAGGCCTGAGACCGACGCCGCATGAACCATCTGCCGCAGGTGGGGCACATGATTCGTATGGAGAGGATCTATCTTCTCTGGGTGACCGTAAAGACCCTCTTCTTTGCGGGTGTCGCATCGAGAGACACGGTAATCTTCCCGACCCTCTGCCGGTGTGTGATATTCTCCTGGACCTGATACGTGACCGGGCCGGTATTGCCGGCGCTCCCCGAAACGATGCTGAGCCATTCGCCGCCCAAGCTTACCACTCCGGTCCATTCACAGCCCGGAAGAGTGTTCACGGAGAATGAGTCGGACTGGGCCGCCGAGGTGGCGGGCCTGCCTGCCGGGAATATGGCGATGGTGCAGGGAGTCCCTGCCTGGGTGACGGGGAAGGAAGTCCCCCCTATGGTCACCGTCCCGTTTCTGGTGGTTATTACCGTGTTCTTCGGCACCGTGATTCTCACTGTACCCTTGTTATTCTTGAATGACACGAGCCTCGTGGTGATCCATGGATCGGAGGCGGTAATCTCAGGCGTGCTGCAGCCCGGGGCCCCGGCGGCGGTGACGCGGACACCCACACCCGCCGCATTGAAGGGGAAAGTCTTGCTCACGGGGAGAAGGGCATAGGCACACAGATTGGTATTGACAAAGGTGGCATCCACGGCCCTATCCGCTTTCATGGTGAGCTGGCAGGTGACGCCGACAACTTTGTCGCACCCGGTCCAGCCGGTAAAGGTGCTGCCTGTATTCGGCGTGGCGGTGAGAGTGACGGCGGTGCCGTAATTATAAATCCCGGTACAGGTAGGGCCCACACAGGTCAGCCCTTTTGCGGTGACCGTCCCGCTCGCGGGGTCGCTATTGGTTACGGTCAAAGTCTCGGGGATAATGGTAAACATGGCGACTACGCTTTGCGCGGCAGTCATGGAAACCGTGCACGTGCCGATCCCCGTGCAGGCCCCGTTCCAGCCGGTAAAAGTCGAGCCTGCGGCGGGAGTTGCCGTGAGGGTCACCGAGGTGCCCTGAACGAAATTGGCGGAGCAGGTAGGCCCGCAGTTAATGCCTGAAGGAACGCTTGTCACGGAACCCGTGCCCTTGCCAATAGCCTGTTTTGTGACGGAGAGGGTAAAGCCGCCCAGGAAACCGCTGAACTTCAGAAGGAAGGCGTCGGAGCCCCCGGCGTTTGACGCCCGAAATGGTTTCAAAGTGGGAAAGTCTATGGAAAAGGTCTGACCCGCCACATAGGCATTCCCCGAGGAATCGAGGGCGAGGGCGTTGGCCATGTCGTTATTGCTCCCCCCGAAGTGGGTGGAATAGACGAGGGTAGCGCCCGAAGAGCCCAACTTGGAGAGGAAGGCGTCGGAGCCCCCGTGGATTGTTGCCTGGAATGGATTCACAATGGGAAAGTTCGTGGAGAACGTCCCACCCGCCACGAGCACATTACCCGATGAATCGAGGGCTATGGCCTGGGCCAGGTCGTTGCTGCTTCCCCCCAAATACGTGGAATAGACGAGAGCGGCGCCCGTGGGATCGAGCTTGGCGATAAAGGCGTCGGAGCCCCCGGCGATTGCCGGCTGGAATGGATTCAGGGTCGGAAAATTGGTGGAGAAAGTCTCTCCTGCGACATATATATTGTTTGAGGAGTCAAGGGCGATGGAGTTGGCGAAATCATTCGAAATGCCCCCCAAATAGGTTGAGTAGAGGAGGGTGGCGCCCGTGGGGCCGATCTTGGCGATAAAGCCGTCGGTTAACCCGCCGTTTGCCGCCTGGAAAGGGTTTACCGTAGGAAAGTTGAGGGAAAAGGTCTCTCCCGCCACGTAGAGATTATTCAAGGAGTCGAGGGCAATGGCATTGGCGATGTCGCCGTTGCTCCCTCCCAGGTAGGTCGAATAGACAAGGGAAAGGACGCTGCCTGTGAAGTTGAGTTTGGCGATAAACGCGTCGTTGCCCCCGGCGTTTGCCGACTGAAAGGCGTTGCTGCTGGTGGGAAAGTTACTGGAAAGGGTCTGGCCGGCCACGTAAATATTATTCGATGAGTCGAGATCGATGGCAAGGGCGGCGTCATTCAAAATCCCCCCCAGGTAGGTCGAAAAGACGAGGGCATTGCCCTGGGGAGCTATCTTGGCGATAAAAGCGTCGGTGCCCCCGGCGTTCAACGTTTGGAGAGGGTTCCTGATAGGGAAGTTGGTGGAAAGGGTCTGCCCCGCCACATAGGCGTTGCCCGAGGGATCAATGGCGATGGCGAAGGCGAAATCATCCGAGGAACCTCCCAGGTAAGTGGAGTAAATGAGGGCGGTGCCGGCGGGATTGATCTTGCTCACAAAGGCATCGCCCGCGGTGATGCCGCCGCCGAAGCTCGACTGGAATGCGCTGACGGTAGGAAAATTTATAGAAAGCGTGGAGCCGGCCACATAGACATTCCCTGCAGAATCGACGGCGATGGCGTAGGCCGTGTCGTTGCTGCTCCCTCCCAGGTAGGTGGAGTAGACGAGGGCAGGATCGATCACCAGGGGCCGCTCCTTATCATAGGCGCCGATCTCGAACCCGTAAGTGGCGCCATCGAGGAGCACGAACTTGCCCGGCACCTCGGTCTTTTTCCCCGCTGCAATCTGGTAGGCTACAGGCTTCCTCTGAAAAATGGAACCCCCTTTCAGGCGGATCTCGAGCTCGCCCCCGGAGGTGAGGGAAAGCTTCTCAATCCCTTTATAGGAGAGACGCACCTGAGAAGGGTCGCCATGGGGAGCGACGATGATGTCATATTCAAGCTCCGAATTGGAGCCGTAAAACTTGATATCGATGCCGGGATAGACGCCCTTGTAGAGGACCGCGCCATAAGTGGGCACGTCGGTCTTCCAGTTCTGCGGGTCCGAGCCGATAAGGTAATTGACCTTGCCTTCCCTCTTATCGAGGGCTTCGACGGTAAAGGAGGAGGCATCGAGGGGCGTAAGGGTGACGAGATCGTGGGGCCCCGTCTTCCCTGGTTTCCCCAGCCATAAGGAGACGCCCGTGCGGGTAAATGCCGTGGCATGGCCGCCACCCTGTTCATAAAAGAGGATGGCCGGATCCTTTTGTCCATCATTTTCAATAAAAGAGAGGGGAAGCCTGGAAAGGGAAACAGAGTTTTGGGCTATGCCGGCAACGGCGATGCCTGTACAAAGAAGAACAGAAACAACGACGAAGAAAGTCACTCTGGCATTACGCATCATGTCGTCCCCGTGTGTAGGATAAGTTATTTTCCGGAAATTATATCACAGATCGTCGGCGGCGCATAATATCCGGCAAGGAGAAGACCGTTTTTGCTAGTGATAGTGGCCATCGGTGGGAGTTTAAAGGCTGAATTAGGCACGGATAAAGGAGACAAGGCAGCTACGATAAGTCAAAGGCTTAATTAGCCGCAGATAAGGGCGGATAAGGGCGGATGATGAAGAAGAAGTGCTAGTCGCCTGTCCGGACCTCGGACAGGCGACACTCTCACGCCCCGCAGGGCGGAAGAGTACCGGGGTGGCACCGTCGCCGCCCCGGTAAACCCATTATACTATCTTCTTCTATTGTTTTATGCCGTCATCCGCCGTTATCCGATTTTATCTGCGGCAAAAAAGGCCTCAATCAGTGGCCGGCTGAGCAATGACAAATCGCCTTTCCCCTGGAGTTAGCCTTGAAATATCGTTTTTTGATATTGATTTTTCAAGGTAAAATAACCGCGGGAGCGGTAATCTCGGTATAATCCTTACGCCTCAGTTCAAGATCAAAAGCTTAATTAGCCGCAGATAAAGGCCTTTGATTCGAAGGCCGGGTCACCAGAACGTTTTTACCTTATATTTTCTGATATCGGGGTCTTTCGTGATAATGGGCATTTTTTCGATAATCGATTGAGCGATTATAATGCGGTCGAAGGGGTCGCGATGGATTGGCGGAAGCCTCCCCACGTGAAGGACATGGCTCATCTGAATGGGGAGCGAGCGGACAGCATTTCGGGAAAGCTGATCGGGGATAAAGAGATCGGGCCTGTCGGCCATGTGAAGCTTGCCTATTTGCACTTTAATTGCTATCTCCCAGCCCGAAGCGGCGCTAAGATACAGCTCGTTATCCGGATTCGCGATTAGATCCGAGGCCCTTGGAGACAGTTCAGGGCTGTCTGTTATCCACCAGAGAAACGCATGGGTATCGAGAAGAAATATCATCCCTCGAAATCTCGAAGAATTGACTCCGGAAGAGGCTCATCGAAATCTTTTCCGATCACGACCCTGCCTTTCGCTGTTCCGGCAGTGCGTATTTGAGCCTTCTCACGCACGGGCACCAGGAGGGCCACTGGCCGTCCTGCTTTGGCGATCGTAATCTCCTCGCCTCCCTCCACCCGATTCAAAAGCTCCGACAGTCGTGTCTTTGCATCATGTACGTTTACCTTATTCATACTTGAAATATAAACTAAGTCAAGGCCTAAGTCAATTCAGTAAATTAAGAGAACTCTCGACACAACTGCCCGGGAGCTCGGGGGCGCTGCAGGGACTGGGAAAACGGGTCCCCAAGACTTCGGACAGGCAACACTCTCACGCCCCGCAGGGCGGAGAGTACCGGGGCGGCAGTGTCGCCGGCCCGGTAAACCCATCCTACTATCTTCTTCTATGGTTTATGCCTTCATCCGCCGTTATCCGCCTTTATCCGCGGCAAAAAAGGGCCCTATACTAGCCTTTACCGGTTTTTCTCTCAATTCATCTGCGGCTAAATTACGTCTCTAAAAAAAGGGGGGAGCTTCTTCAATGCCAAGGTTACATTGACAAAAGCTGTTTATAAGGCTACATTTGAAAAAGCGTATACAAACAAAATTAACGCAGGAGAGAAAGGCAATGGGAGACAAGAGCGAGAAGGACAAGAAAAAAGGACAGAAACAGAGTTCCGACAAACAGAAAGAGAAGGAAAAGAAAGCACAGGAGAAACAGCCTAAAAGAGCCGGTTAACGTTTAAAGGAGGAATTTCCTGAGGAAAGGGCCATCAGGAAACCGACTATAAATTATCCGAGCATGAGGCCCAGCACACAAAGAGTATAGCTGTTTCATAAATCAGAAGCCGTCTTGTTTTGTCCGTATCGGATAAATTACGATCTCTCAAAATATCGATAGTGCAGAGATATCAGCCGGTCCTTGATATCACAATTTAATAATTTAATGACTGTCCCTCACGGCATCAATTTAAATAACGTCACAAATGCCCCACGTCAGGCTGCCTGATTATATCCGGGAAATTCTCGTGTCAAGGGCTGATCCCTTTTGATTTTCCTGTATCGTCCTCACGAACCACCCATAAATGTGCTATGCTTGCGGCGACCAAACACCCTTTAAGCGGCTGGCCCTTGAGCCTGCCAGCATACCTCTATCGCCCAAGATATCGATTCAGTAACATCTTTTTGGCATTGTTAATAACCGGTAAACATGTGATTATATGTTTGTATAAAATCCACTGAATAAATTTGGGCGGAGGCAATCTATATGGCAATCACCATGAAGAGACAGCTCAATGATGAAGAAAAACAAATCATCCTTAATCGGCATGGTAGGGTTTGTTTTGCAACCGGTCATACCATAACCGATGCCGAAAAGGTGCATTTTGACCATATAAAAGCTCACTCCCTTGGCGGTTTCTCGGAATTGGATAACATCGCGCCTATGTGTGAATTCCACAACAAATCAAAAGGAATGCTGCCGCTGGAGGATTATAGGGTAAAATTGCGTTTGAAGGATTTTTTTTTGACGGGAGACCGCTTGACGTTACGCCATCTTCTGGAATACTTGAAGGAAAAAGGTGATCTTAAGACCTACGCTCAACCGGTGGATACCGAAATTCGTGGAAAAGATATTAAGTTATCGAACCATTCATTTGCAGGTAATTATTATATCCAAGAATGCCCAAGAACGGGGTGGAAGTACTTCTATGGTAATCTTCCCATGGAAATTCTGAATAGCGACGATGACGATGATGACAAGGTGGGTTTGCAGCCGCGTTACTTGATTTTGGAAAAAGTGTTTGAAATGTATCGCCACTTCCAGACTTATCCGGTTCTCCAACCTTCCATAGGCAGGGTCGTAAATAATAGAATTTTACTTTTTGATGGACAGCACAAAGCTGCAGCTCTTCTCTGGGGAGGAAGACGAACCTTTGAGTGCAAAATATATATTGATCCAGACGTGCGGGTTCTGAATCAAGCAAACATTTCAGCCCATGATAAGTTTGCCCAAACAAGATTTTTCTCGTCAATCATGATTCTTAAGCTCGGAAAACAATTTGGGAATGATTTTGAAGAGTATAAGAATCGCGAGGACATACAGGTGAAGAATGAAACAGGATTTCTCGAATTTCTTGAGCAGAAGGATGCATCTCTTACCAGAGCAGAGCGGAATAGGCGATTCAGAAGTTATCTATACAATTCAGTTCTGGACGACGAGAATAACAAGCTAAAAGATTTAATATCTGTAAGTAACCGAAGTTCAAACGAACAGCCCATAACGGTAGACATGTTGTCCAAGTCTATTTTTGCGTGTTTCTTGTATTCCGATCCTGTATCGGATGACATGCTTTCTGAAAAATATAAGAGAGAAGCAGAATTCAAGAACATTCAGGCTTTGATAAATCAAATTTACGATTTGGTATTATGTTCTTGGGACCAAAAGGCTGGTCCACACGACGAAAACCAAATTAGATTGGAACGACTTTTCTCATCGAAATCGATGATGGCTTGGTGTGAAATATTCCGTGATGCAGTATGCGCGAAACTCGATATTCACGACAGCGACGAAAAGGAGAAGCCATTCTATCGGGATTTAAGCGAAATGGATTTCGTGAAGATAAAGGCCATCCTGGAAAGGCTACTGCAGTGGCAAATGTGGAGGTCACCGAGGAGCAGTGAAATCGATACCGTAATTGCAGGTAACAAAAGCGCGATTAAGGAATGGTTCCGCAATAAAGGGTTGACGGTTGGTTTTCTCCTTGGCGCTGACATATAACTAAACCGGCTCTAATCGAACACATGCAGCTGACCCCCTATCACGCCAAATACTATGCTCACGAACTGACCAAGCGGTGCTCGTCGAACAGCATCGAGAAGCTGGCGGCGTCCCTTTCCGATGCCCAGGTTGACCTTAACCCTCACCAGGTGGAGGCCGCCCTCTTTGCATTTCGCTCCCCTCTCTCGAAAGGAGCTATTCTTGCGGACGAAGTGGGCTTGGGGAAAACCATCGAGGCGGGCATACTCCTGTCACAGAAATGGGCTGAGAGAAAGAGAAAGCTCCTCATCATCGTGCCCTCAAGCCTTCGCAAGCAGTGGAATCAGGAGCTGGCGGACAAGTTTTTTCTCCCCTCTCTGATACTGGAAACGAAATCGTTTAACCGGGAGATAAAAAAAGGGCATGTCAATCCCTTCGACCAGCGCGAGATCGTTATCTGCTCCTATCATTTCGCCCGGGGTAAAGACGCATATATCAAACAGGTGAATTGGGACCTTATCGTAATCGACGAGGCGCATCACCTGAGAAATGTCTATAAACCTACGAACAGGATCGCGAATACCATCAAGGCAGCGGTCGCCCATGCGCCGAAGGTGCTGCTCACTGCCACGCCCCTCCAAAACTCCCTCCTGGAGCTCTATGGCCTCGTGAGTGTCATCGACGATTACGCCTTCGGCGACCTAAAGAGTTTTAAGAGCCGGTATTCAAGACTCACAGGGGAAGAGGATTTCTCGGACCTGAAATCCAGGCTCAAACCGATCTGTCAGCGGACCCTTCGAAGGCAGGTTCTGGAATATATCAAATATACAAACCGCACTCCCATAACTCAGGAGTTCTACCCCACTGAAAACGAACAGCAACTCTATAATCTCGTATCCGAATACCTCCAGAGACCGAGCCTCTATGCCCTGCCTTCCGGTCAGCGGCAGCTGATGACCCTTATCCTGAGAAAGCTTCTTGCCTCCTCCACCTACGCGATTTCCGCCACCCTCGAGTCGCTTTCGAAGAGATTGGAAGCCATGGTGAAGGGATATGAAATACCGGCCACCCCCCTTGAGGAGTCTCTATTTCAGCATTTTGAGACCATTGAAGAGGTCGAGGACGAGTGGGCCGACGAGGAGGCCGAGGCACAGGCAGGTGAGGAAAGGCCCCAATATACTGAAGAAGATGTAAAGAATATGAGGGAGGAGATGAGTTCTCTCGCCGCCTTCCATGCATTGGCAAAATCCATCCGGAAGAATTCAAAAGGGGAAGTGCTGCTCACGGCTCTTAAGAAAGGATTTGTCCTGGCGGAGGAGAAAGGGGCTGCGAGAAAGGCGGTAATCTTTACCGAATCTACGAGGACTCAGGAATACCTGAAACAGATACTCGACAGGACGGAACATGCGGGTAAGATCGTTTTTTTCAACGGCTCCAATAATGATGCCGATTCCAGACGGATCTATAAAAGCTGGCTGGAGAAGCACGCAGGGACGGACCGGATAACCGGCTCGAAAACCGCCGACATGAGGGCCGCCCTCGTCGATTACTTCAGGGATGAGGCGGAGATCATGATAGCCACGGAGGCGGGAGCGGAAGGCATAAACCTTCAGTTCTGTTCTCTTGTGGTGAACTATGACCTGCCCTGGAATCCTCAGAGGATCGAGCAGAGAATAGGCCGTTGCCACCGGTACGGCCAGAAGCACGATGTGGTCGTGGTAAACTTTCTCAATAAAACAAATGCAGCCGATCAGAGGGTCTATCAGCTCTTATCCGAGAAGTTCGGCCTCTTTGAGGGGGTCTTCGGGGCGAGCGACGAGGTGCTCGGGACCATCGAATCCGGCGTCGATTTCGAAAGGCGCATCGCTCAGATTTACCAGGACTGCCGTACCGAGGAAGAGATACAGGGCGCCTTCGACGCCCTGCAGAAGGAAATGGAAGCTGAGATCGATGAGACGATGAATATTACGAGGCAATCCCTTCTCGAGAATTTCGACGAGGAAGTTCATGAAAAACTGAGGGTGAATCTCCGGGAAAGCAAGGACTATCTCTCACGATATGAGAACTGGCTCTGGGAGCTGACCCGTTATTACCTTGCCCCTTATGCGGATTTTTCTTCGGAGGACCATTCCTTCACGCTCCGGGAAAACCCTTTCCCTCAAGAGAACATCCACCCCGGGCCATACCGGATAGGGAAAAACATCGAAGATGCCAATATCTACAGGGTAGGCCATCCCCTGGCCCAGCATGTTATCGGCAAGTGCAGGTCTCTGTCGCTGCCCCACGAGGAGCTGACTTTTCACTATTCCACCACCCCGAAAAAAATATCTATACTGGAGCCTTTTATGGGCAAAGCAGGCTGGCTCTCCGTAATCAACCTCACGGTCAACACCTTCGAGTCCGAAGACGAGCTGCTGTTCTGCGGATTCTGCGATGACGGAGCAGGGCTTGATGCCGACACATGCCGGAGGTTTTTTTCCCTGCCCGTTACGATCAACCCGTGCGAGCTGTCGGTAAAAAACGGGGTTAGGGATCAGATCAATCAAATGACTGAAAGGCTGGAAGGCGAAGTTCTCCAGGCTATCGGTGCGCGCAATGCGGGATTTTTCGATACGGAAATGGGAAAGCTCGATAAATGGGCGGATGACGTCAAAAGCAGCCTTGAAATAGAGCTGAAAGAGCTGGACAAGGAGATCAAATTCAGGAAGACGGAGGCAAAGAAGCTCCCCGGCCTGGCTGAAAAAGTGGAAGCTCAGAGAGTTATCAAAGTACTTGAAAAAAAGAGAAACAGTCTCCGTATGAACCTCTATCAGGCACAGGATGAGGTCGATCTGAAGAAAGACCGGCTCATTGAAGAGATCGAAGCACGTCTGAAACAAAAGATTGAAAGAAAGGAACTCTTCCTGATAAGATGGAGGATAGGGTGATGCAGAATGACGGGAGGACGAGATGGCAGGGTCCCTTGATGAAGTAAAGGCGATCATTGAGAAAAACAAGGCGAAGCTTGCCGGAAGATACGGAATCAGAAGGATAGGGATATTCGGCTCTTTCGTGAGGGATGAGCAGCACAGGCGAAGCGACATTGATATTCTCGTAGAGTTCGAAGAAGTTCCCGGTCTCCTGCGGTTCGTTCATATAGAGGAGCATTTACGCCGGCTTCTTGGCAGGAAAGTCGACCTCGTAAGGCAAGAGGCGTTGCGCCCCGAGCTTAGGGAGCGCATCCTGAAAGAGGCCGTCTACATATGACCAGAGAGTATGGCTTCTTTCTCAGGGACATTCTGAAGGCCATCGACGATATCGGAAAGTTTATTGCCCACATGGACTATGCGGCCTTCCTGGAGGACGAGAAGACAAAGAGCGCCGTTGTCTGGAAGATTACGAATATAGGAGAAGCCGCCAAAAATATCCCCCAATCGGTAAGATCACGACACCGGTCGGTTCCCTGGAAGGATATGGCAAGAATGAGGGACAAGATTGCCCATCTTTACTTCGGGATTGACTATGCCCTTGTGTGGGGAGTGGCAACGAAAGAGCTGCCGGAAATCAAGCCCGAGATAGAAAAGATATTTCAAGACAGCCACGACGCCGGCCCCCATGGCGGCAATCATATGTGACCGCAGTGGCCAATAACAAGCAAAAGCTGGAATTGACGTGGATTGGAAAGGAGAACAGGCCGCAGCTGGAGCCGCGGATTCTTCTCGAAGACCCGGAGAAATCATATCATGCGCCGCAACGGGTGAGCGAGAAGGATATCTTCGACAACCGGCTCATCTTTGGGGACAACCTGCTGGCGCTGAAGGCGCTGGAGCAGGAGTTTGCGGGGAAGGTGAAATGTGTCTTTATCGACCCGCCGTATAACACCGGAAGTGCGTTTGAGCATTATGACGATGGACTGGAACATTCTATTTGGCTATCCCTAATGCGAGATCGTTTGATGCTCCTTGCGGGTTTGCTCACCTACGAAGGTTCTCTTTGGATCATGATTGACGACAACGAGGTCCATTATCTCAAAGTTATCTGCGATGAGCTGTTTGGAAGAACGAATTTCGTCGCTTCAATTATTTGGGAGAAAGCGGATTCTCCTAGGAATTCAGCAAGGCAGTTCTCTGCGGACCATGACTACATTCTTGTCTATTCAAAGAATCCAGATTGGGTTCCACGACGTTTGCCAAGAACCGAAGAGTCAAACTCGATCTATTCCAATCCCGACAATGATCCTAGAGGTCCGTGGTTACCGGGAGATCCTTATGCCAACAAACCTTACTCCCGAGGGCGATACTCTGTCGAAGGGCCGACGGGCAGGGAGTTCTCGCCGCCGCCCGGCCGCTTCTGGAGAATTTCGGAGGATAAGCTTAGGGAACTGGATGCTGATGGGCGTATCTGGTGGGGCCCCAAAGGGGACGCTAGACCAAGCATCAAACGGTATCTCAACGAAGTCTCTGATCTAGTAGTAAGAACCTTGTGGAAGAAAGATGAAGTAGGAAGCAATCGCAGCTCCAAGAATGAAATGAGAGTGTTATTTCCAGGAGAATCTTCTTTCGATACCCCGAAGCCTGAGAAGCTATTAGAGCGCGTACTTCAAATTGCATCCTCGCCCGGCGACATCGTCCTCGACTCCTTTGCCGGCTCGGGCACCACTGGTGCCGTGGCTCACAAGATGGGCCGCAGGTGGATCATGGTGGAGTTGGGCGAGCATTGCCACAGCCACATTATCCCCCGCATGAAAAAGGTTATCGATGGGGAGGACCCCGGCGGAATCACGAAGGCTGTTGACTGGAAAGGCGGGGGCGGGTTCCGTTATTTCCGCCTTGCCCCGTCCCTTCTCGAAAGAGACACATGGGACAATTGGATCATAAGCAAGGAGTACAATGCCGTCATGCTCGCCTCCGCCATGGCGAGGCACGAGGGCTTCACCTATAATCCCGACGACGCCTTGTACTGGAAGCAGGGAAGGTCTACCGAAAAGGATTACATTTTTACCACCACCAATTTTGTTACCATCGAGTACCTGGACCGCATCCACGAGGAGATGGAACCGGGCGAAAGCCTCCTGATCTGCTGTAAGGCTTTCCAGGAAGCCTGTGCCGACAGGCATGCCAATATCACGGTCAAGAAGATTCCAAAGATGCTTCTCGGGCGCTGTGAATTCGGCAAGGAAGACTACAGCCTCAACATCGCCGACATGTCTGTCGAGCCCGATTTCCCGGAAGCTGCATGTCATGATGAGGCAGAAGCAGAGTCGCCAAGAGCCGGGAGAAAGAAACCTCGCAATCAGCCCACACTTTTTGACAAGGGGGGAGGTAGCGGCGATGAGTGACCTTTCTCGGAATTGGCAAAACCTTTTTCCCAAAAATGAACACACTGCGTTCAAAATTGACGCGGACGAATTTTCGTCAGTGGGAGAGAGAAACCTTCGAAACAGAGATGAAGCTCCGGGGGGATGAGCATGAATAGGATCGCCAACTCCATCAGAAACCGGTTAAGCCTGCGTTCCCCACAGGAGGAAAGCCTCGCGATCCTCACAGACCTTGCCGACAGGCTCGCCCTTCAGAAGGGCGCCGATCTGGAGGCGGAGCTTACGAAGGTGAAAAGTCTCTGCCCCACCTGTTCCGACTTTGAGCGGACCTTTCCTTCGTTGTGCTTCGCTCTGGCGACAGGGGTGGGTAAGACCAGGTTGATGGGGGCTTTTATCTCCTATCTTTTCCTGGCCAAGAACATAAGGAATTTCTTCGTCCTCGCTCCCAACCTCACCGTCTACAATAAGCTCATCGAGGATTTCTACAATACGTCGAGTCCCAAATACGTATTCCAGGGTATCGGCGAATTCGTCCACAGGCGCCCCAGAATCATTACAGGTGACAATTACGAAGAGGCCCGCCAGGGGGAGCTGTTCAAATATGAAACCCACATCAATATATTCAATATCGGCAAGATCAACGCGGAGACGCGAAGCGGCAGGTCTCCCAAAATCAAAAGGCTGAGCGAATACCTGGGGGACTCCTATTTCAATTACCTCACAAACCTTGACGATCTGGTGGTCCTCATGGATGAATCCCACCACTACCGCGCGGACAGGGGCATGGAGGTCATCAATGAACTGAACCCCATTCTTGGCCTGGAGCTGACCGCGACCCCTCAGGTGGAGCGCAATGGCGGGGCCATCAAGTTCAAAAATGTGGTCTATGAATATTCCCTCGCGAAGGCCATCCGGGACGGTTTCGTGAAAGAGCCCGCGGTAGCCACAAGAAGAGATTTCGATCCGTCCCGCTACAGCCCTGAAGAGGTCGACAGGATCAAGCTGGAGGACGGCATCCGCCTCCATGAAGACACAAAGGTCGCCCTCGACACATTCGCGAGGAACGCGTCGGTAAATCCCGTCAGGCCTTTTGTGCTCGTGGTCTCCCAGAACACCGACCACGCGGGAAAACTAAAGGAGATGATTGCCTCGAAGGGTTTCTTTGACGGGAACTACGCCGACAAAGTCATGGAGATCCATTCCAACCAGACCGGCGGCGAAAAGGACGACAATATCGAGAGGCTCGTATCCCTTGAAAGCCCTCTCAACAAAATAGAAATTGTCATCCACGTGAATATGCTCAAGGAAGGGTGGGATGTGACCAACCTTTATACGATCATCCCGCTCAGGACCGCGGCATCCACGACGCTCCGCGAGCAGACTATCGGCAGGGGGCTCAGGCTGCCCTATGGCAAACTGACCGGCAACGACAAAGTGGATAAACTCACCATTGTGGCCCACGACAGGTTCCAGGAGATCGTTGACGAAGCCAATAAACCCGGTTCGATCATCAAAAGGGAAAACATCATCACCATAGATGAAGAAGAACTGAGTCGGCCGAAAGAGGCGATCACCGCGCCGACCACACTCGAACAAGGACTGGAGGAAGAACAGAAAAGGATCGATGCAATCGCCGAACCGGAAATAAAACAGAAAGCCCAGATCGGCCTCGATATGCGAAAGGTGATCCTCTCAACCCTCCCCGATATGAGCAGGTCGGTAAAGTGCATAGAGGAGTTGAAGAACGAGGAGATCAAAAAGATTGCCATTGAGAAGATAAAAGAGAAGATCACCTACGCCCCGCAGCCCTATCTGTTTGCCGCCGAAATGATGCGCGAGGTGGAGCAGGTCTATGAAGCCGCGGTAGAGGAATTCACCAAGAACATCATCGAGATTCCACGGATCATGATCCTTCAGGGTGAAACAAAATCAGGTTACCATGTGTTTGACCTCGATACACGGAGCCTCAACTATCAGCCCGTTTCAGAGGAGATCCTCGTAAAGAAGCTGAGGGAACAGGAAAACGGCCTCGATATAGTCATCGGAAAAGGCAGAATAGTCACGGATTCGCCGGGAAGAATCATTGTGAATGAGCTGATGAACTATTCCGAAATAGATTATGATACGCAATCGGACCTCCTGTTCAAACTGGCGGAAGAGGCTACGGGCAAGCTCGGTACATACTTATCCGATGAGGACGTCATGAACGTCGTCCAGTTCCACAAAAACGAAATCGGCCGGTATATCTATGCTCAGATGAGGGAGCATTTCTATCATGAATCACCTGTTTTTGAGACGCCGGTAGTAAAGCCCTTTTCGAGAATCGAAGAACATAATTTCTCCAAATACAGGTCTGACGCCATCCACCATTATACGGAGACCATAATTCCCACCAACGCCATCCCCACCCGAGTCTTCACCGGCTTCAGAAAAGCCTGCCACAACCTCTATAAATTCGACTCCAAGACCGAGAAAGACTTTGCCGTGATCCTGGAACAGGACAAGGAGGTCCTCAAGTGGCTGAGGCCTGCGGCACGGCAGTTCAGGATATATTGGAGCCACAATACGAGACAGTATAATCCCGATTTCGTCGCGGAAACGGGCGATGCAATCTACATGATAGAAACCAAGAAGGAGGGCGACATGGAGACCGCCGACGTACGTGAAAAAACGGCCGCCGCCCTTCATTACTGCGGGAACGCGACAAACTTTACCACCGGCAATGGCGGCAAGCCCTGGAAGTACGTACTGATCCCCCACAATAGCGTTTTAGTGAATATGAGCTTCAATACGTTGATGAAAAGATTCGGGCTAGCGGCTGTGTGATGGATTCTTCAGCGCAAAGAATTGTTGGAACGGCCGTAAATCTATAGAAACGCGGGGCTGTTTGAACGTGAGGCGATGAACGAATAGACCATGGTATCGAGATTATAAAAAATTGACTCTCCGTAGAACCTCTGACAAAAGGGCCTAACGTCTGCTTCAGGCTCATAAATATTTTAAGCGGGAAAGGAATGTTCAGCATGAAAAATTCTTCCGTATTTTCAAAGATTGTTATAAACAATGTGAATAGGGAAAGATGGGCCTTATCAAAGTATGCGTGCAGGAGTTCCAAAGGGATAAGAAAATATCCGGGAAGAGAACCGACGCCCGATAGAGAAAATATACGACCTATTTTCTTTCATGATACCGACAGGATAATTCATTCGCTCGCCTATTCAAGGTATATTGACAAAACTCAGGTATTTTACCTTTTTGAACATGACCACATTACTCACCGAGTTCTGCACGTACAATTTGTCTCGAAGATAGGACGCGTTATAGGGCGCTTCCTGAGGTTGAATGAAGATTTAATCGAGGCAATCGCGTTGGGTCATGATCTGGGTCACGTGCCCTATGGCCATGATGGCGAAAAGATTCTTGATACCCTCTGTAAGGAACATAGTTTGGGCTGTTTTTGTCACAACGCGCAGAGCGTGAAATTTCTTACCGAGATCGAAAAGGAAGGTGAAGGGCTTAATCTATCATTACAGGTGCTTGACGGAATATTGGCTCATAACGGGGAAATGGTAATGAAAGACTATAAGCCCGCATATGACAAGACCTGGGATCATTTTGAAGAGGAATTGAGCAACTGTTTTCGTGAAGATGGTTTCAGCGAAAAGATAGTACCCATGACACTGGAGGGTTGTGTCGTGCGTGTTGCGGATGTTATTGCCTATGTTGGCAGGGATATTGAGGATGCTATTACATTGAATCTGCTACAACGAGAAGATTTGCCAGATGAAATTACCGACGTCCTTGGCGACACAAACGACAAGATCATTAACAGACTGATCCTGGACCTGACGGAGCAGAGCTACAACAAAGATCACTTATCGTTTAGCGAAGAGATATTCCTCGCGTTAAAGGCTCTCAAGGACTTCAATTATCGGAGAATATATTTCGACCCGAGAATAAAAACGGAGAGTCACAAGATTGAAAAAATATATCGGTTGCTGTTCGAGAAATACTGTGAAGATCTGCAAAATAAAAATTCATCATCGGACATTTACAAAATGCCCTCGAAATATCGCAGCAACACCGAAGGCAAGCGCATGGTTGTCGATTTTATTGCCGGAATGACCGATGACTATTTTAACAATCAGTTTAGAGAATATTTTGTTCCGAAGACTTATGGGTATTCAGCAAGAAGCGAAGCGGTCAAAAATTAGAAATGACCATACGCATGTCGGTCTCCCTTATTCTCTTGCCCCCCTCTTGAGCCCACATTACCAGAAGGGCGGCATGGGAGAACGGGGTCAAATCTTTATTCTTGACAAAAGACGGCTCGGAGAGCCAAAAGTCAAGAATAAATAAAGATTTGACCTTACCTGATCCTGTAGTAATTGATATGTGCGGACACGGTCCGGGATAGCCATACCACGGGACACAAGGAGGTCCATCTGCTCTTCGATAGAAAGAGGGGGCTTTATCGTATTTCACGATAAAGCCCCCGAAAGAGTAACCCACCGGGTGCGCGTATACGGCCGAAGCCTGCAGAGGCGGGGCGGGTGTTGTTCAATATTTGCTTTAAAAGCCTATCAAACACATGTTTTATTGTCAAACTCTTTATTGAGGCTCCTTGCGACCCATCATGGCTTCTATCTCCTTGCATTCATGATGAGTTATTGTACCATAAGAGAGT
>DASXUJ010000052.1 GCA_036504895.1 Syntrophorhabdaceae bacterium | reverse complement strand
GACCTAGTGATATCCCGAGCTTGGAGAGTTCGGTCACGATCACCGTGTCGCCTTCCCGCAGAAGAGCAAGCATTTCGTCTATTCTTCTTCCCTTGGTGGATTTATGGGAACTTGTTTTCGCCTCTATCCACTTATCGATGGGCAGGTGTCTCCGATTCGCATACTCCAATATGCTGAGCTTCTGATTCTCAATATACTGGTGGTCCATGCTGACCCTCACATAGCCCCATATAGCCATTTCACGCTCTCCCTTTATTCAAAATATAAGCATGCTTCATGTTTAATTATTTAGCACATATTAATAAATAAATATTATTATATATTAATAAATAAGATAAAAAGACGGTGGTTAAGCTGGTAACAACAGGATCAAGTGGTAGTCAGAGGCCTCTTGTGAAAAGAAGAAGCGGAGTTTTGTCATAACAATTCGGACATTTCCTACATTTGCTTGCTTGTGGATTTTCTACATTCGCAGTAATTTACTGGACTTCGTCACAAGGCGCTCAAGAACAGAACCAACGAGTTTTTTTCTCGAATTATGTAGAAAGCCGGCGCACAATACGTGGTATACTGTGCAGCAAACAAGTGAGGGAAGAGGAACAATGGATGTCTTTCACGATATCATTAAGCCTCTCCGCTAAAATACATGGCCAATACGTCTACCAAACTTGAAGGCTATGTCTGTGATATGGAATCGATAGTCGAGGGATCAATGGATTACGAACAACTACCGCAGGCTACACTCATCCGGTTGCTTAAAGAGCAAGAGACGGCTCTTGCAGGTGCCGGACGAGACGGGATCATCATGAACTACACGGGGCGTACAGCTCCGTGGCAGATCATCCGCCAAGTGAAACCAAAGCTCAGCCGTATTCTAAAAAAATTGTCTGTTGATGACGAAAAGCCACAACCTGAAAACGAGATTTGGGATGGCGAGAACCTGTCCACGATGGTAACACTGTACAAATACCGAGGGCAAATCGATTTGATCCTTACTGATCCGCCGTATAACACCGGTGAAGATTTTCGATACAATGATAAATGGGACAAAGACCCCAATGATCCAGATTTGGGCGAACTTGTGCCCAAGGACGACGGCTCGCGTCATAGCAAATGGCTTCGATTTATGACCCCTCGTGTCTGGATGATGCGTGAAATGCTTAAACCCGGTGGTGTGATTGCTATTTGCATCGACCATCGGGAGCTGTTCAGACTTGGGATGTTGATGGATGAAATCTTTAAAGAAGAAAATCGCATCGGTATCATCAACTGGCAAAAGGCGTACTCGCCAAAGAACGACACCGGCGGTAAACGAGGTGGTCTGTCATCTGCCACGGAATACGTGTTGGTCTATGCGAAAATCCTAGACAGAGCAAAGACGGGGATGTTAGATCGTACCGAAGCTATGAATGCGCGGTACACCAACCCCGATAACGACCCCGATGGGGCATGGAAGTCAGGTGATGCCACAGCCCCCGAATACCGCAAGACGGGAACCTACGCCATCCAGTCGCCATTTACGGGGAAAATGTATTATCCTACTCAGGGCCATTGGCGTATTGAAACAGCAGCTATGAAACGCTCACTTGAAGCATGGGGTAGTGAATATGTCCCCATAAAGCTCGACGACCATTGTGAAGCAAAGGCGCTTGTTTTGAAGGGATGCAAATTCGACAATGGTGAGCCAATTGCTGGGCAGCAGGCACTTGTTGAAGCTCGCAAACATGCGCTTACCATTATGGAACGCGGACAATGGCCGCCTTTGTTCTTTACAGATGGCGGAGGTCCGTCTGTCAAAAACCATCTTAATAAGATTCGCCAAGGTAAGGTTCCGATGACTTATTGGGCTGCCGAAGATTACGAGATTCCTCTCGAAATAGACAGCCAATCATGGAATCACAAGGAATCCGGCCATAGCCAGACGGGCATCAACGAACTTGATGCGATTGTCGGTAAAGGGCACAAATTTAAGACGGTGAAACCGGTGCGACTGTTCAAAAAGATAATTCAAATATGGTGTCGCCCGGATGGAATTGTTCTTGATCCTTTTGCCGGGTCTGGTACGACCGGACATGCCTTGCTTGAGTTGAACAAAGAAACCACCGCGACGCGACGTTTTATTCTTATCGAGCAGGGCAATACGGAGCGGGGCGACCACTATGCCAAAACGCTCACCGCGGACCGCGTACGACGCATCATAACAGGCGAATGGGCTTCGGGAAACCGCGCTCCCATTCCTGGCGGATTTTGTTTTCATGAATTGAAGCGCGAAAAGATTGATGCTGAGGCGGTGAACGCCTTGGCCCGCGAAGAGATGATCGATCTGTTGCTCACCAGTTATTGGGACAAAGCCGAAAAAGCCAAATCCTACCTCCGGCGTTTCCCTGTTGGCACCTATCAATTCCTCTTTGCAGTGAATCCCCAAAATGAGGGTTTCTACCTAGTGTGGGAAGCCGCTGATGCAGCATCCGTCCTGAATCGGAGTGTGTTTCACGCCATTGTAAAAGAGGGCAGGTCGACTAACCTAGTCCCGCGTTATCACGTCTATGCTTCGACGGCTCTATATACTGGGGCAAGTGTCGAGTTTTACAAGATTCCTGACAAGGTTTTGGAACACATCGGTTTTAATCCTCGTGCTGACGCATATAACAACGAAGAGATAATCGATGTTTGAACCGAAAATATTTCAGAGTGAATGTGCCAAACTCATGGCCGATCGCTACGCGTTTTTCGCCAACCATCCTGACCGTCCCAGGAGAGGCAATAAACCCCGTCCGTTTTTTCAGGCACTCTCAGCGCTTACAGGGGCGGGTAAGACGCCTATTCTTGCTCAGGCCGTAGCGCACATGAGAATGTATTTTTCCGGTGAGCCAATTGTGTTGTGGATGTCAAAGGCAAGGTCAGTGGTGGCTCAGACCTTCACTAATTTTTCACCAGGTGGAAAGTACGACGAAATCCTAGATGGATTTCGCGTCATAAACATTCAGGATTTGACCCCGACGCTGATAACGGATGCCACGACCCCTCTCTTAGTAATGACTACGACGGGGCTATTCAATAATAAGGATCAATCCGCAGGCGTGTTGAACATCTACAAACGCGATAATGATTTATTTGGTGACAAATCTCCTTGGGACCGGCTTATAGAGCGTACTGATGACGGAAAACGCCGGCCGCTTCTGATTGTTTACGATGAAGGGCACAACCTTTCCGAACAGCAAGCCAATCTACTAACGGAATTAGAAACAGACGCCTATTTATTGGCCAGCGCGACGCTTAAGCTGCCCGCTAATTTTCAAAAATCGGTTATTCAGCCTATCCGTTTGTGGGTCGAGGAATCCGACGACCGGAATACTTTCGAGGCCTTACGGGCTGTCAACAACGATGGGCAAGCTGAGGCTGAGCAATTCATCACAACTGTTGTGAGCAGCGAAAAGGTTGTCAACGCCCAGCTTGTGAAGAAAGCCATCCAATTCGATGGCACGACCGCCCCGATGGAGCATTGCATCGATGACCTCATGAAGCGTCTGACGACCCTCAACAACGAGATTGTGGCGCGTTCTTTGGGGTTCAAGCCGAAAGCGATTTATGTCTGCAAAACTAACATCGCGGACGACGGAGAAAAGGACGACGGCAGAAAGCCCTTCGCTCAACGAAAAGCTCCGCCGATTCGTATCTGGCGCTATCTCGTGGAACAAAAAAGGGTGTTGCCCAAAGATATTGCTATCTACGCCGACCTTCGCTTCGTCGAGGGGAACAAACCGGAGGAAGTAAATCTATTTTCCAGGGGCGAGAACGACTTCGACGAGTTTCGGAGTAGCGACTTCCAACACATCATTTTCAACCTGTCGCTACAAGAGGGCTGGGACGATCCAGCATGCTATCTGGCCTACATCGACAAAAGCATGGGGTCATCTATCCAAGTCGAGCAGGTTATAGGTCGGGTACTGCGACAATACGGTGTCTCGCACTACGAAAACCCATTGTTAAATAGCGCGCACTTCTTTCTTCGCGTGGACAACCAACGTGTCTTCACTGACGCTATCGGTAGTGTCAAGGCAAAGTTGCTTTCTGAGGGCGCACCAATTGAAATCACTGATAACTTTTCATCTAGCGGTAACGTGACAGTGGAAGATCTAGAGCCAAAGACCGACGTGGCCATAAAATTGCATCGTATCTTCGTCGATTCTACGGCTGCCAAAAAGCGCATTGCGGAGATCGAGGATGAATTCCCCATTTTTATCGAGGGCGACCCGAACACCATTGGCGAAGCACACACAGCGTCACAGGTGATCGATTTAATCGAGCCCGGTAGGGATCGCGGGACGGTAAAATGGAAAAGCGAAGGACAAACGAATCCGGTGCGGCTACGCTGGCTGGCAACAATGGCCATTCGTATGCGATCATTACAGGCTCTAGCGGCGGTAGATTTACAGCATCCTAAGTTCGACGTGCGGGTGCAAGTACAGAGCATAGCAGATAGATTGGCTGATGCTTTCGGCGAGAAGGTCGTATCGGCTTTTTATAAATTTTCAGAGCTGTCCTATGAAAGCGCAGCTCCAGTCAGATTTGGGACAATACGTGTGCCTAAGAAGGCCCCCGTTTTCAAGAATGGATTGTATGCGCGTTATAACGGATTTAATGGGCTTGAACTGGCATTCGCTAAAGCTCTCGATGTAGTGGGGTTGGTCTGGCATCGAAATCCCTCTAGCGGAGGGTTCTATATCCCGCTGCTGTCTGAAGGCAATACCGCTAACTTCTACCCCGATTTTATTGTCTGGAAGAAAAGTATGATTTACTGTCTCGATACCAAGGGCGGTCACTTGTTATCTGATGCCGTTGCACGCAAATTGTTCGACATCAAAGAGGGCAACAAAAGCAAGCTTCAGGTACGATTCATTTCGGAAGGTAAGCAATTGGAGCTTGGTGGGAAGGCTACCAAGGGGGGATATACAGTCTGGAAAATGAAATCTGGAACCCCAACGCCTATCCCTGCTATCGATCTTAAATCTGCGGTGGAAGAAAGCCTTAAGTAGAGCCCTTTCATCGTATGCCCGATAATTATTGGTGCCCATTCTGTAGATAGTGGTACTTGTGGTAAGCACATACAAATTTGTCCTGAATTTCATAGGTCGTGGAGCACAGTAGATTCTACATGGGAGGTAGACTGTCATGACCGCTTCCCAAAAATTGTCAAGGGAGATGCAATGGCATTCATTACTTTGGCGGTTGGTCCCCGTGTGATTCGAGAGGTTTGCACGGGCCATGAATATCAGAAGCAGCTTGCGATCCGAGGCGCCTCCGACGACCTTCGAACCCTTATAGAGACGGCCAATCGACAGAATAAGGTTGCTGTTCCGATTTGCGGGGTGTTCGAACTTGCAATTGGTGATACAGACGCGATATGGGAAGTTCATCAGGCTGTCGGCATCCAAGCGGAGGACTTTGCCAATCTTTATGCTCTTTTGGCAAATCGTCCGGGCGTCGCAGTTACATTCCGATGGTAGGACGATTTGTTGGAATAGAGTGCCACATCGTCATTCTGTACCTTTGACGGTAGGCACACTGAAGAATAAAGATTTTGAACCCTCATGGAAAGTTACTTATTGGAGACACGACCGGCGCCGTTTAGGAGGATCTTATGTTCAGAAAAACAGAAAGTTACACGAGAGAGGACATTTCGACCGCCGTTGGCGGAGGACTGCGGGACTGCCTTTCGCATTCAGGCAATAGGGTTGTTGCTATCTGTATGAGAAAAGAAATGAACCCTGAGGCGCCTTTGGTGTTGTTGGTTGGTGAAGGACCACAAAAAAAGAAATATAGCGAAATCCTGTGCCGGGACCAGAAAAATGACCCCGTTCCAATTTTCATAAAGCAACCTAACGGAAGCTGGAAATTTCATGGGAACTACAAAGTGAAGAATAACTCGGTGGAACCCGCTCTTATTAAGAGGTATCAGAGTAAATCGGGCAGAACCGATGTCCAAATGGTTATCCATTTTACAGAGGTTTGAGTCTCCCGAGAAGGACGCCGTCAAATGATATTTTTAATCCTGTTAGGGCTTGCGTTAATTTTAGTGTGGTTTGAAAGCAAATGGGCAGCCAAGAACCTTCTAACACGCTATTGCACAGAATCAGCAGCCTGGGGAGCTACTCCCGGTAAATTCATTATTGGCAGAAAGATCATGATATGAAAATAAATTTCATAACCCCACTTTACAATCTGACTTTAGCTTGCGATCTAGGTGGTGGCGACAAACTGGATGACCATACACGAATTACAAACAGCAGAAAAGTAATTTCAGATTTTGTTCAGGGACTTGAATTAACCATAGGCAAACTGGAATTTGATTATTTGTGTTCCGGTGTTCCCGTCTTTTATTCGGTGGAGGATGTGCCTGAGGGTATCACCCCAGAACAATATCTAATCACCAAACTTTATCATATTCAAGCTTTCATCAATATAGTGTGGCTACATTTTGACAACAGCATTAACACGGAAACCGGTTATGTGTTCTACTCCGATGGTCGGGGCTTGAGAGTAAGCAGTAATTTTATTGCCCTTCGATTCTCAAATTGTCGGGGGGAATGTCGCCCCTTGGAGTTGACGAGAAACCAACTACAGTTAATACGGAAGCTGTATCGTGAGGCAATTGCGCTGGATGATCATCCCTTCGATCGCGGAGCAACGCAATTGGTTGCCGGGATAAACCGTTTTTCTCGGGCCGTGTACTACGTTGATGCGGCTCGGAGCGAAATAGATCTGGCCATGCGGATCTCACACTATTGCTCTGCGTTAGAGGCATTATTTGCCACGTCTCAATCGGAACTGTCTCATCAGTTGTCGGAGCGGGTAGCTTGTTTCATTCATAAAGGCCCTGATGATCGAATAAAGACTTACAGGGAAGTCAAACACGCCTATGGTATTCGGTCTAAAATTGTTCATGGATCAACCATCAAGCCTACTAAGATGGAAGAACTCAGGACCGCATCAGCGGTGTGTGATGACCTTCTTCGTACGATACTTCTGCGCCTTCTATTAGATTTTGAAGCAAGAAAACAATTTGGGAGCAACCCAGAAATACTCGATGAGTACATGCTGCGAACCATCTTCAAATAAACCGGCCTGGACCTCCGGCTTACGGGATCGTAGGTGTGAACATAAGACAAATCGGTAGGGCAGAGGGGTCAGCCCCTGACGGCCTGTTGCCCAAATCCCTCTTCCACATAATTGTATTTCTCATAAATTGTTCCTAATTGTATACATTATTGCTGATTCTACAACTGTCCTATGGTACAATAACTCATCATGAATGCAAGGAGATAGAAGCCATGATGGGTCGTAAGGAGCCTCCCCAGGAACATCTGTTTATCTATGGCATCAATCTGGAAAATAGAATCCGTGCCGACCATCCGCTAAGGAAGGTGAAAGAACTCATCGACTTTGACTTCATCTACAGGGAAGTTGAAGATATGTACGGAGACAATGGCAACGTCTCCGTCCCTCCCCCGGTTCTTCTGAAGCTCATGCTTCTCCTGATATTCTATAATGTCCGGTCCGAGCGGGAACTCATGGAGACGGTGCCGGAGAGACTAGACTGGCTCTGGTTCTTAGGATATACCCTTACCTCCTCTGTCCCCGATCACAGCGTCCTCTCAAAGGCGCGGAAGAGATGGGGAAAACAGGTGTTCCAAGGTTTCTTTGAGCGCATCGTCATGCAGTGCGTCAAAGCCGGCCTTATCGACGGAACGAAGATATTCATGGACGGAAGCTTGATCGATGCCGATGCGTCCAATAATTCCATAGTCGATATGGACTCACTCAAGAAACGCTTGAGCGAGGGATATGGGGAGTTGGAGAAGAGACTTGCCGAGCCCGGCAATGGAATAAATGCCCGCCACATCTCCACCACCGACCCCGACGCATCGATCGTGCGTCATGCGGGAGGCAAAGCAAAGCTCCGGTATAAGACCCATAGGGCAGTTGATCCTCTTCGTGAGGTGATCACCGCCGTAGAAGTCACCACCGGCTCCGTCAGTGAAGGACGTAAAATGGAAGCTCTCATCGAAACCCATGAGGCGAATACCACCATGAAGGTGAGTACGGTGGTTGCCGACAGCCAGTATGGAAGCGGGGAGAATCTTCTCGTTTGTCACGACAAAGAGATAAATCCCCATATGCCTGTCGCAAAGCATCTCAACGAACATATCGGCTCCAGGCGAGGTATATTCCCGGAAGACCGGTTTACCTACCACAAAGAAACCGATACCTATACCTGCCCGGCAGGGAAGGTCTTGAAGAAACGAACGGTCCATGAGAATAAGCAGAACATAGAGTATGGCGCCTCCAAAAAGGATTGTTCATCTTGCCCCTTAAGACCGGGGTGCACCAGGAGCAGGAGCCAGAGGACCGTGCAAAGACCTGTCCGCAAGGATGAGCTTGATCTTGTGATGATGATCGCCACATCCGATCAGGCGAAGAAAGACCTGCAAACCCGCCAGCACCTCATGGAGCGTTCTTTTGCCCGGAGTACCCGCTTCAGGTTCGACAGGGCCCGCTGGAGAGGACTATGGAAAGTTGCGATACAGGAGTACCTCGTGTGTGCGATCCAGAATATTCAGACGCTGATCCGGCACGGAGGCAAGACGGCGGAGGCAGTAACCTAAATGATGGAGCAAAGGATGACATAGTCTACCTAAACACCCGGCCATGCCCGGTGCACCGCGGGGACTGAGGACACGGGGCATGCAAAGCAGTAAAACCACCAGGGACGGGCGAGAAGGGGGACAGGGATTTGGGCAACAGGCCCTTGACACGAGACATCACAGGATATCGTAGCCAGAAGTCATGGAGGTATGGGGGTTTGCATTTGGTGCCCGACGACTTGTCCGTTGTCAAGGGCTGACCCCTCTGATTATCCCAGCGGCTTTTTATTGCTGGGGAGTGCACGGTTATTGTGGGTAAAGACCTCAGGCGAGACTCCAGGGGTGAGGTCTTCGCACAGATAGTCAGGGACTTTGTCTACTCCACCTCCTCGCAAACCTCGGCAGGGAAAACAAGGCGTTGCCCCTTTCTCATAAGATGAGGCGCATTTTGACGCCACCACTGCGCTGCATCCGCGTTCTTCTCAGCCAAGGCTTCAACTGCCACGAGCGCCTCCACTGCATACCCGTCCCATTTGAAACACTTGCCTCTCACTGCAGCGAAGATCAGGCCGAGAATTGTCTTTGGACCTGAAACTACCCCAACACTGCGGAAACGGCGTTTCTTGTCATATGGGGGTGGCGAGAGTGGAATCGCGACGTTGACCCATGACTGGCGAATGTGATCGGGTGCCTCACCAGGAGGAACAGCTATGATACGTATCCTTTTCTTCCTCGTTTGTTGCAATGTGGTTATTACACCCTTCGGATTACTCAACGGTAGCCGCTTCCCTTCCTATCTTAAGGCCACAGGAAGTTACCTTCTGATTATAACTGGACCGACTTCGCCCGTTAATGGGTTATAGCCCGTGCGAAACCTGCTTTCAGGTGTTTGTTATTTCTTGTAGAAATAATACTCAGGGTCTCTGTCTAATTCGTCAATCTGCCTCTGTACGGCAGCAATCCTATCTTCCCTCGATTGGCTTTGCTGGCGGCGGTTAGTTCCGCTCCTATAACTACTTGACGACGTTTCCAGCCTCGTCTTAATCTCTTCTAATCTGCGTTTCTCCATGTCGATCATACGGGGGTCTACCGCTCTTTGAGCTACGGCATACCCAAGGATAGTGGTTGCAAGTAAGACTATGAATAGAAGACTAGTAAAAGTTTTTTTCATCATCCCGCTCCTTCTATCTGTACGTATGTATGTTGTGTTATCGGCTTGACCAGGCTGGAACTTAAGTTCTTTATTTCAAATAGGTTATGTAGTTTTCGGACCGAACAGAGTCTCTCTGCCCTTTCCAGCTCCAAGAGATAATCCACCGGTCGCCCATCAAGACTCAGCTTCCACGGACGTCTGCCCGTTTTCCATCACACCACTGGATTATCATTTGTGAACCGACCCCGAAAGAGTACCTCACCGTTAGCTTTAGACAATAGCCCTTGTCCGTGCCTCTTATGGTCTCTGAACTCTCCTATATACTTTTCCCCACCGGGCCAGACTAAAGTCCCGTGCCCGTTAAATTTGTCGCCTCTGAACTCCCCTGTGTATTTGGACCCGTCTGGATAGAAAAGAGTCCCGTGCCCGTTTCGCTTGCCATCTTCAAACCCTCCCACATACCTTTCCCCACTGGAGTACATGCGTACTCCGTATCCAGACGGGCGGCCATTTTTGACCTCTCCGACATACTCATCGTTTGCCCAGGTACATGTTCCATGCCCGTTGGGATTGCCATCTCTAAACTCTCCCACATACTTCTCCCCGTCAGAGTATGCGAGCGTCCCTTGCCCGTTACATGTGCCGTCTCTAAACTCCCCTACATATTTATGCCCTTCTGGAGAAACATGAGTCCCATATCCATTATATTTGCCATCTCTAAATTCTCCCACATATATCTCTTTGCTGGGAAAATAGAGGGTTCCCTCGCCGTTCATTGTACCGTCTTTGACCTTTCCCACATACCTGGTTCCATTGGGCCAAGTGAGCGTAGTGAGCGTAGAATCCGTATCATCTTCCAAATAAAAAAAGGCATTCCTACATTTTGGGCACCTAATTTTCGAATCCGTTTTGTCGATCGGGATTCTTAATTTCTGGCGACAATTATGATTAGGGCACTCTATGATTTTGGTTTCAGGCATCGTCATTCCCTCTCGCCTTTAGCCTCTTTACAGGTGGTACCAACTTCAATGCCTATTTCGAGGTACTTTATCAAGGTCAGCAGAAGGGTCAGCCCCTGACAAAGGACAGATTACACCTGAATCCCAATGGCTATTTCCACGTTCCTACACCACTTTTTGTGGCAGCGTCCAGGAGTTGATGGTCAAGGGTAGCCAGGAGGGCTCCTTGGCGCATGGCCAGTTCGAGGTAAGCAGCGTCGTAGGCAGTCAGCCCGTACGCACGGGTAATCTCGCATAATCTGCGAACATGCTCTATGCCCTCGGCCTCGTCCGTCCTGAGAGTAAGCTGCCCATAGAGAGAGATTGCGTTCTCAACATCCGCTCGCGTAAGGACGCGTCTTCGTTCCGCAACGGCCAATACGTTGGCAAGTTCATACCACCACAGCGCGGGAACCCATGTCTCCGCGCCGGAATGCTTAAGGAAAAATGCGTGAACCCGGGATGAAGATTTGTCGGGAAGAGCGAGTGCGGCGGCAAAAGAGCAGTCAAGAACCCACCTTTCCGTCACCGTTTCCTTCCTTCATCGATAAACGCGCGGATATCTACCTTCCCCTTGACACGGCCCCGGATCTCTTTGAACCCCTTAAGAATCTCTTCGGGTCCGATTGGCTTTCCTTCAGCTTCCAGGGGGACCAGGCGTGCTACAGGCTTGCCTCGTCTCGTTATGGTGATGACCTTGCCTTGCTCTGCTTCCAGCAAGAGATGGGACAGGTGAGTTTTTGCATCAAACGCGCTAACCATATCGGTCTGTCTTTTCGTGTTCATATAAACTAGTATAATAGACTAGTTCGGATCAGTCAATAGAGGATTTACAGGGAGGTCACACGGGTCAGGTCGTGGCTCGAGACATCACTAGATATCGTGGCCGTGACTCGTGGAGGCATGGTAGTTTTGCATTTGATGCCCGACAGCTTGTTCCGAACGATGGATAAGAAGAGTGATACGGTGAATATATTAAAACAAGGCAGTGCCGCGGCGACGATTTAATGTGATACCTTTGGAGCCGCCCGCTGTGGAGGGTGGAATTGGCCGGAAGGTCCATATGTGGTGCTAGGCGAGCAAGGAGGACCGCAGGCGTATTGAATATACGTCGAAGGGCACCGGCGGAGCATGGCGCCGCAGATGGGCCTTTTGTGTCAATTCCACACTCCCGGCTAAAGCGAGGGCTTTTGCTTTAAGCATGCATGTTTGGTTTCCGTCTTTTGCCTCTACTCCACCGTCACGCTCTTCGCCAAATTCCTCGGCTGGTCTACGTCAGTCCCTCGGAAATTGGCGATGTGGTAGGCGAGGAGCTGGAGGGGGACTATGGCGAGTATGGGCTCCAGCTCGTAGATCGTCTCGGGGACTACGAACGTGGCTTCCACCTTGGCGGACATCTCGTGGGCGCCGTCGTCGGTGAAGAGGAGGGCTTTCCCTCTTCTCGTAATTACCTCTTCCACGTTGCTGCAGGTCTTTTTATAGGTGTGGTCCCTGGGAGAGACAATTACGATGGGGAGGTTCTCGTCTATCAGGGCGATGGGGCCGTGCTTCATCTCTCCGGCGGCGTAGGCCTCCGCGTGGATGTAGGATATCTCCTTGAGCTTGAGGGCGCCTTCCAGGACGGTGGGGTAGTTGATGCCCCGGCCCAGGTAGAGGAAATCTTTATATCCCATATATTTTCTCGCCAGCTCTTCGGTGACGGGGGCCTGGTCCAGGATGGTCTGGATCTTATGGGGCAGCTTCTTTATCTCGTTTATGAAGGTCCTCACTTCATCGCTCGTCATTAGGCCCAGCTTTCTTCCCATGTGGAGCATGAGGAGGAAGAAGATCGAGATCTGGGTGGTGAATGCCTTGGTCGAGGCCACGCCTATCTCCGGTCCCGCATGGGTGAAGATCACGCCGTTGCATTCGCGGGCGAGGGTGCTCCCCAGGACATTGCAGATGCAGAGCGTATAGGCGCCGTTCTTCTTCCCTTCTTTCATTGCGGCGATGGTATCGGCCGTCTCGCCTGATTGGGAGACGAGGATCAGCATGTGCTCTTCGTTAATGATGGGGTCGCGGTACCTGAACTCGGACGCGATATCCGTCTCCACCGGTATTCTGAGGTTTGCCTCGAACATCTGCTTGCCGATCATGCATGCGTGATAGGAGGTTCCGCAGGCAACCATCCAGATTTTTTTTATCTTTGTGAGATCCGGGAGCTTCAGTTCTTCGAATTCGACGTGGCCCTTCTCTTCCTTGATGCGGCCTATGAGGGTCTCTGAAATGGCCCGGGGCTGCTCGAATATCTCCTTGAGCATGAAGTGCTTGTAGCCGCCTTTCTCCGCCATGGCGCCGCTCCAGTGCACCTCGTGGACCGTGCGCTCCACCGCGTTGCCGTCCGCGTCGGTGATAAGCATTTTCCCGTCCCTGAAAACGGCCATGTCGTTATCTTCGAGAAATATGACCCTGTTGGTCCTGTTGAGGATGGCGGGCACGTCGCTGGCAAGGAAATATTCTCCTATGCCGACGCCTACGATCAGGGGGCTCTCTTTTTTCGCCGCGATCATGACCCTTTCTTTTTCCCTGATGATGCCGAGGGCATAGGAGCCTTTCAGCTCATCGAGGGCGGCCCGTGTGGCGGAGACGAAATCGAGGTTCTTTTCCAGGTAATTGAGGATCAGGTGAGGGATGACCTCCGTATCGGTGTCGGAAAGAAACTTGTGGCCTTCGCCTTTGAGCCTTTCCTTGAGCTCCATGTAGTTTTCGACAATGCCGTTATGGACGACCACTACATCGCCTGCGCGGTGAGGGTGGGCATTTTTTTCGGAAGGGGTGCCGTGGGTGGCCCAGCGGGTGTGGGCAAGCCCAAGGGTGCCCTTGAAGGTCTCGACGCCGCATACCTCCTTGCTCAGCTCCGCAACCTTCCCCTTCTTCCTGCCTATCTCGATCTTGCCTTCATGCCATATGGCGATGCCGGCTGAATCATATCCCCTGTATTCGAGTCTCGCCAGCGCGTCGATGAGCAGATCGCACGCTTCTCCCTTTCCCTTATATCCGACGATCCCGCACATTATTTCTTCCTCCGTGAATAACCCTCGACCTGCTTTTGAGGGGCTCGTGTGACGCCCAGGGCGTCTTCCGGGACATCCTTCGTAATGGTGGAGCCCGCGCCGATGACCGCATTCCTGCCGATCCGGACGGGCGCTACGAGAGCGGTATTGCTGCCTATAAAGACGTTATCCTCCAGGACGGTCCGGTGTTTCTTCTTGCCGTCATAGTTACAAGTAATAGTGCCTGCTCCTATGTTAACGTCCCGGCCCACTTCGGCGTCTCCGATGTAGGAAAGGTGACTTGCCTTGGCGCCCTCGCTTATGATCGAATTCTTGACTTCCACGAAATTGCCTACCTTGGCGCCTTTTTTTACCGTGGTCGTGGGTCTCAGGCGGGCGAAGGGCCCGATCTTGGCGCCTCCCTCGACGGTTGCCCCGTCTATGCTGACAAAACCCTCCACTTCGACCTTATCCCGGAGCGTCGAGTTTTTGATGAGCGAGTTGGGGCCTATGACCACGTCCTCGCCGATGACCGTATTCCCTGATATGAAGCAGTTGGGATATATGACCGTATCTTTGCCGATTACCACGCGCGCTTCGATATAAATGTTGCGGTCGAGCAGGGTCACGCCATTATCGAGAAGGCGGTCGAGGATGCGCTCCTTCATCACGAGGTGGGCGCCCATCAGCTCCCGCCGGCTGTTGATGCCGAGAACTTCTGAAGAGGTGGGATGGAAGTAGGCGCGGACCGATTTGCCCGATTGCCCGGCCACGGCGCAGATATCGGTGAGATAGTATTCCCCTTTCCGGTTATCGGGGGTTATGGTCTCCACGAGATTTATCGCATTCCGGGGCAATATGCAGATACCCGTATTGATGGTCCTGATCCGCCTTTGTTCCTCGGTGGCGTCGTTATGTTCCACGATGCGCCTGATCTTTCCCTCTTCGACGATTACCCGTCCGTACCCGGTGGGGTTCTCCACATCGGTGATCATGAAGGAGATGTCCCCTGTCTCCTCGAAGGAATCGATAAACTTCTTCAAGGTGGCGGTCTCGATCAAGGGTACATCACCATAAAGGACGAGGACCGGACCTTCCCGGAGAAAGGGAAGGGTAGTCAGGAGCGCGTGGGCGGTGCCTTTCTGCTCCGTCTGGACGGCAAAGGAGACGCTCCGGTCTCTCAGGTAGGCTTCAATCTGATCCCTGCCATGGCCTACCACGACTATGACGGCCTCCGGGGACAGCTCCTCGGCCCTCTCCACCACGTGGCCTATCATGGGGGCGCCCATAACCTCGTGCATCACCTTCGATTTCCTCGATACCATTCTTTCGCCTTTGCCTGCGGCGAGGATTACCACGTTAAGCCCCTTCATTTTCGATCTCCTTCCTTTTTCCAAAAATGCGTGTAATAAGGATACTGATTTCGTAGAGCGCCCAGAGGGGTATGACCATGAGCAACTGGCTTGCCAGGTCGGGCGGGGTTATGATCGCGCTCAGTATAAAGATGCCGAGTATGGCATATCGCCTTTTCGATGAGAGCATGCGCGCGTTGATTATACGGGCCTTGGTAAGAAAAAAAGCGGCCAGGGGCAATTCGAATATGAGTCCGAAGATGAGGAGCATCTTGAGGGTCAGATTCATATAGCTCTTGAGATCGGGCATGGGTATGATGAATTCCGCGGCATAGCTCACGAAAAATTTGTAGCTTATGGGGAGGACTACAAAATAGCAGAAGACGGCCCCGAGAATGAAGCAAAGGCTTCCGAATATCATGAAGGGGTAGACATATTTCTTTTCTTTGTCATACAGACCCGGTGCAACGAACATCCATATCTCATAAAGGAGGATGGGAGAGCCCACGAAAACGGCCATGACGATGGATATCTTGAAATAAGTGATGAAGGCTTCGGTAAGGCCGGTAAAAATGAAGGAGCTTTTTGCGGGCATGACCTTTATGAAAGGCTCCATCAGGATGAGGAACATCTTTTCTTTAAAATAATAGGTAAAGACGAAGGCGACGGCAAGGGCTATGATGCAGACGAGAAGCCTATCCCTCAACTCCTTCAGGTGGGAGGTAAATGGAAGTTTGTCCTCGGTCATGTGGCCTTGGTCTCATTCTTATCGCTCTTCTTGCCGGTATCGTTGTCTGCGACCGGACCGGCGGAAGGAACAGGATTACCTTTTTCCACTTCTTCAGGCTTTGGCGGATCTGTTTCTGCCGAAGCCGTCTCCTCCATAGGAGG